>DASVHB010000615.1:0-8267 GCA_036379195.1 Pirellulales bacterium | reverse complement strand
AACTTGGTTCGGGGTTATTCGTGCGGCTCGGTCATGCTCCAGGGGTCAAGCGCCTGCTGAAGCTGCTCGGCTGGCAGCACGCGTTGCTCCTCGCAGAGCTGGCGGATGGTCTTGCCGCTCTTGAAGGCTTCTTTGGCCAAGGCCGCCGCTTTCTCGTAGCCAACATAAGGGTTCAGGCTGGTGACCATCGATAAACTCTTCTCGACCGAGGCTTCGCACGCTTCGGCGTTGGCCTCCATCTCGTCGACGCAGAAATCGACAAACGCCCGCGTTCCGCCGGTCAACAGCGAAATGCTCTCCAGCGCGGTCGCCCCCATGACGGGCATCATGATGTTGAGCTGAAACTGCCCGCCGGCCGCACCGCTGACGGCCAGCGTTTGGTCGTTGCCCATCACGCGGGCCGCCACCTGCATCAGGCTTTCGCACATCACGGGGTTCACTTTGCCCGGCATGATCGAGCTACCCGGCTGGCGGTCGGGCAGCTTCACTTCATAAAAGCCGCAGCGCGGCCCCGAACCGAGCCAGCGGATGTTGTTGGCCACGTTGAACAACGTGACGGCGATAGCGCGAAGCTGACCGTGACACTCGACCAGGCCGTCGCGCTGGGCGTTGGCCTCGAAGTGGTTGAAAGCTTCGACGAAGCCGATGTCCGTCTCACCGGCCAGAGCGGCGGCCACGCGGCGGCCAAATTCGGGATGCGTGTTGATGCCGGTGCCCACCGCCGTGCCGCCGACCGGCAGCTCGCACACCGCCGCGGTCGCCCGGTTGGCTCGCTCGATCGACAGTTCGATCTGCCGGGCAAAGCCGCCGATCTCCTGGCCCAGCCGTAGCGGCGTGGCGTCGGCCAGGTGGGTGCGGCCAATCTTGATGATGCGGTCCCACTGGGCGGCCTTTTCGGCCAGCGCTTTGTGCAGCCGGGCAAGCTCGGGAAGAAGTTGCTTTTGAATCTCCACGGCCACTGCCACGTGAATGGCCGTGGGGAACGTGTCGTTGGTGCTTTGCCCCATGTTGACGTGATCGTTGGGGTGCACGGCTTTTGCGGCCTGCATGCGGTCGCCGCCGAGCAGCTCGATGGCCCGGTTGCTGATCACTTCGTTGGCGTTCATGTTGCTCGACGTGCCCGAGCCGGTCTGGTAGACGTCGATCGGAAATTCGGCGTCGAATTTGCCGGCGGCCACTTCGCGGCAGGCATCGAGCATGGCCTGCACCTGCGGATCGGCCAGACGGTTTTTGCCGGTTTTGGTGAGCTTGCCCAGATCGCGATTGGCCACGCCGCAGGCGTACTTGACCAAGCCCATGGCGTGAATCAGCGCCGGCGGCAGCGGCTGCCCGGAAATCGGGAAGTTTTCGACCGCGCGTTGGGTTTGCGCGCCATAATAAGCTTGGGCGGGCACGCGAACGTCGCCCATCGAGTCGCGTTCGATACGGAAGTCGGGCATGGCTTGCAAAGGGAAAGAGTCTGGAGAACTGCGCAAGATGCCTATTTCGCGTCGGCGGTCGCGGCTGATGCGCGAGCGGGCTGCCCCGCCGCGGTTTGGGCCGCCTTGTCCGCTTCGCTTGCTTGCATCTCTTCGATGGTTTTGCCCGGCGTCAGGTTCTTATCAGCCAGGCCCAGATGATTGGGCGCGAAACGGTAGAGTCGAAAAACGGGATTCGAGGGAAAGTTCGGTCCACCCGGCGGTCCACCCGGTCTTCCGCCCGGTCCGCCGGGGCCAGCGGGAGGTCCGCCGGGCCTACCGGCCAAACCGCCGCCAACATTCGCCTGCATCTGCTGGAACTGCTTCTTCTGCTCTTCGCTGAAGAGCTCGGCCAGCTTCTTGTCGGCCTCGCCCTGGAGCGCACGGAGCTGTTTTTTCTGGTCCGAGGTAAGCTTCAATCGGGCCTGCAGCGCCGGCGACATCAACTGCCCCGGCGGCGACAGAGCGCCGAGATTCTTCGGATCTTTGAGCTGCTTCTGCTGATCGTCGGTCAATAGCTTTTCGAGCCTGGCATCGGCCTCTTTCTGCAGATCGTCTGCCTGTCGGTTTTGATCGTCCGTCAACTTCAAGCCTTCGCGCAGCGGGGCGGGCAGCAACTCGCCGAGCCGCGGCGGAGCTCCGGGGCCACCGGGACCGCCCGGCGGCGGGCCGCCGAAGGCGAAGCCGATTTTCGACTGCTTGCGCTGGGCTTCGGTCAAAACCGCCTCAACCTTGCCGTCGACCTCTTTTTGCAGCGACGCCAATTGCTGCTTTTGGTCGTCAGAGAGCTTCAGGCGGTCTTGCTCTGCAGGCGACAACACTTGTCCGGTTTGAAACGAAGCCCCCAGACCGGCCATCTTGACGGCCTGCGGCTCGTTGAGTTGCTTGTGCTGGTCGGCGGTCAGCAACTTCGCCAGTCGATCGTCAACCTCTTGCTGAACCGCGTCCAGCTTCGTCGCCTGCTCGGGCAAAATCGCCAGAAATGTGCGAATGATCGGCGTCATCACCTGACCGGGCGCGGGAGGAGCGGCAAATCCGCCCGGTGAGCCCATGCCGGCCTTTACCGGATTGACGTATTTCCACACGACTTCTTTGTCGGGCGTGACCTCAAACATCACCCCGGTGGCGCCCGAGCAGATCAGCGTGTTGCCGCTGGGCAGCCGCTGCGCGCCGGAAATGAAGAACGAATAGAAGTCGGTCTTTTTCGGCGCGGTGTAACTCCACACCGGCGCGTCGGGACCATAGCTGCCGCCCGGACCGAGTGTGTAGCGCCCCTGGGCATCGACCGGCAGCACCAGCTCGTCCACCGACGAATAGCTGCCATCGGAGCGGTTGCCGCCGTTGTTAAAGACCAGCACGTGCCCTTCGCCGGGCAGGCCCTTGCCGATCCAGTGCGCATTGTGCTGGGCAAATAGCTTCTGATCTTCTTTTTTGCCGCCGCGATAAGCACGCGGATTGCCCCAGCGATAGAGCAGGTCGCCCCCCTTGCCGCTGCGCCCGCCGGTGTGGCTGGCGGCTTCGGCGGTGGTGGTGCTGTGGTCGATGATCCAGAATTCGCTGAAGGCGTGAACGCTGACGATGATTTGATCGAGTTCGGGGTTATAGGCCAGGCCATTGCAGTGAGTCCAATCAGGGTTGGCCCGCGGCCTGCCCGGCGGCGCGGCGGCCCCGACATAGCCCACGCTTTTCAACTTGTCGGCCCCGTCTTTGGTGGCGGCGATGGGGGCCAGCGCGTCTTCGCCGTAGTTGAGGTTCACCAGCTCGGGATGCTCGGCCACGTTGCCGTAGTTTGGCTTCGACTTGTCGAAATCTTGCACCACATGGTCCCACAAATGCCACTGCCAAACGATGTCGCCGGTGGTCGGGCCGGTTGGCTTGATTTCGACGAGCGAATCGACCAGCAAATGACTATCGGCGGTCAGCTCGGGTCGCCGTCCGGCGGCGAGGGCTTCGTCGGCGGTCTTGCGGTCCCACACGATCATCACAATGTTGCCGTTGGGCAGCGGCGTCAGATCGTGATGCGGCAGTTGTCGAGCGTTGAAAAAACGGAAATCCCAAACCGGCTCGCCATCCCACGAAAATTCTTGAACGCGGCCCCCCACGCCGGGACCGGGTCCAAATACCTGCGCCTCGACGCCGATCGAGCCGCCGCGCAAAATGTGGCCGTTGTCCAGCAGATAGGCGCACAGCGCCGGCGAGCAATCGCTCTGCCAGGTGCGCACCACGCGCCCCTGCATATCGAGCAGAAAGGTTTGAGTCGAGTTAAGCGGCGCGAGCAGGTTAAAGCCAGGGAACGCCTTGGGCTCGTTCACCACCACGCCGGCTTGCGGCGCGGCGGGTTTGGGTGATTCGCTCTCGGGCGAACCCGCGGCTTTTTTGTCGTCATCGGCGGCGTGCGCCGACCCCATCGCAAGCATTGAAATGGTCAGCACGGCGGCAAAGGCCGATGGCGCGATCCAGGAAAGCAGGCGTTCAAAGGTCAATCGCATGAGATAGTTGCTCCGCGCTAAGATTTGAAAGGCCGAATCGTCACGACTTCAGTGCCAAGCAAGCCGCCCAAGTTACTTGCGTCATTATCGTAAGGCCATTGCGAGCGGCTCGCAACCGTTTAACTTCGATGTGCAGAGTGCCGGCGATCGCCGGTGCGAGGTAAGAAAACAGCCCCCGCGCCATTCTTTCATTGCTTTTGAGAATCGGAATCGGCACTTGCCTGGCGTTTTGCCGCGGGGTAGGGTGGGCCGAGCGCAGCGAGTCCCACCCTACGGCCGTAAGCACACTAAAACCAAATTGCATTTGGCTGGTGGCTGATGCCGAGGCTTGCCGGAAGCGGATCAGCCGGGGCATCGCTAAGGCTCTGCCCCAGCCACCGAGGCAACTGCCGAACTTGCTCGTCAAAACCGATCAGGCGTTTTCGGTTGAAATCACCATACTCGCGGCTGCTGTGGAACGGACTTTGACCCATGACCGATCGCACGCATCACGATGCAATGCTCAAGGACGGCGCGTTTCGTGGGCGGACGATTGTCATCACCGGCGGGGGCACCGGACTGGGGCGGTCGATGGCCCAGACCCTGCTATCGCTGGGCGCCAACATCGCAATCTGCGGACGACGAGCCGATGTCTTGCAACGCGCCGCTGACGAACTTCGCCAGGCGACCGGCGGGCAGGTTCTGGCCCAGCCCTGCGATGTGCGAAACACCGATCAGGTCGAGGCCTTGGTCGCGGCCGCGTTCGAGCGGTTTGGGGCGGTCCACGGATTGGTGAACAACGCCGCGGGCAATTTTATTTGCCCCACCGAACGGCTTAGCTACCGGGCGTTTCAAACCGTGGTCGATATCGTGCAGGGCGGCGCCGTGCATTGCACGCTGGCGTTTGGCAAGCGCTGGATCGCCGCGGGTTTGCCCGGCACGATCTTGAACATGGTCACCACGTATGCTTCGAGCGGTTCGGGCTATGTGGCGCCGTCGGCCGTGGCCAAGGCGGGCGTGCTGGCGCTCACGCGATCGTTGGCTGCGGAGTGGGGCAAATACGGCATTCGCAGCAACGCCATCGCGCCCGGCCCGTTTCCCACCGAAGGGGCCTGGTCGCGACTCATGCCCGATGCCCTGCGCGGTTTGGGTGATCCGGCGGCGCGGATTCCGCTGGGCCGCGTGGGCGAGCACCAGGAGCTTGCAAACCTGGCGGCGTATCTGTTGAGCGACTACAGCGGTTATATCAACGGCGCGTGCATCACGATCGACGGCGGTGAGTCGGTGCGCGGCGCGGGCGAATTCAACTATCTCGACGCCGTCTCGCCCGAACAGTGGGACGAGCTGCAAGCCCTCATGAAGCCCAAGAAGGCCGAGGCGCCGTGATTGGCGTCAGGCGGCACGGCCTTTCGCCGCGGCGGCTTGACGCGTGCGGTCGTTCTTGATGCGGCGCTTGATTTTCTTGCGTTTGTTGTGCGTCGAACGGTGGGCGCCCATCGGTTTGGCTCCTTGTGCTCAGGCGTGGCAATCTGGTCGTGCAATGTACGGCATGCGGCGCGATTCGCCAAGTGGCGGCTCGCGAGGCGTCCGCGAAACGCGCTTGCCGCCGTTGACCCGGCGAGATACTTTTAAGGAAGTAAGCCTACAGGAGAAGTTGCATGCCCCCGCCCGCACCGCGGCTCGATGAGCACGGATTTCCGATTCCCGCGACCTTCGACAACGAACCAGCACGGCGACGGCCGTCGCGAACGTTCCAAATGGTCTGGCGATCGGCATTGGTGCTGGCGTTTATTGCCGTGTTGGTCGGCCTGGCGTTCCAGTCGTCGGTCGCAAATGAGGCCAAGCAGTGGCTGGCCGGGCGGTTGGTCAAGCGCGCACACGAAAAAGAGCGGCTCAACGATCCGCAAGGTGCTTTGGCCGATGTCAACCGCGCCGCCAGCCTGGCGCCCGATCATCCGCAGGCGCTGGAACTGCGTGCCCATCTGAAGCTTGCGCTCAACGACGTTGACGGCAGCCTGGAAGACTACAACGCGCTGCTCAAGCTCGATCGCCGCTATGCGCCGGCGTATTTGGGGCGCAGCTCCGCGCTGCAGCGGCTGAATCGGCATCAGGAAGCCATCGACGATCTGACGCAGGCGATCAAACTTAGTCCGAGCCGCGACGCCATGCCGCGCAACAATCGGGCCTATGCCCGTGCCTTGGCCGGCATCGAGTTGCACGAAGCCCAAGCCGACGTGCAGCAAGCGATCGCGATGGTCGAGGACAACCTCGCCCGCGAAAGCCGAGCGCCAACCAGGTACTCGATCGTGATGATCGCGTTCGCGAAGAGCCAGAAGGCCGCCTATCTCGACACGCGGGGCTACATCTATTTCTTGCAACAGCGATACGACGAAGCCTTGGCCGATCTGGAACTGGCCATTCAACTGACCGATGAATTTCGCCGCTTCTGGCTGGGGCAAGTACAGCAGGAGCATCATGCGTTTTATGAACGGCAGTTTGACCATGAGCTGTCGGTGATGTACCACCACCGCGGCCAGGTGTATGAAAAGCTGGGCAAGTCAGAGGAGTCGCGGGCCGACCTGGACCTGGCGGCCAAGTTGGGCTACAACCCCGCCGAAGGAGTCTTTTGATTTTTCGATAGGCGTGGCCCGACCATGATGGACGATGCGGCGGCGCATGGAAGCCAGCTCGCCCGGACCGCCCAGCCCCTGGAAGCGGTTTCGAGCGGCGCCGTTGATTGGCAGGTGGCGCCCGCTTGGCGCGACGTGCTGCTGGGACCGAGGGGCTTGCGGCTGGAGGAATGGATCGCCAAGGGCCAGGCCCAACGGGTGAAGCACGGTCCGCGGCGGGCGGTCTATCGGGTCGATGCCGCCCACCGCCGTTTTTTTGTCAAGCACTATCGCTGCGCCGGCTGGTGGCAAGCCGCCCGTCATCTATTTCAAGCCAGCGCGTCGCGCCGCGAGTACGCGCGTGCGCTGGAAACCGCCCGCCGGCAAGTGCCGACCGTCACGGCGGTGGCCGTGGGCGAACGGCGGCAGCACGGCCTGGTGTACGACAGCTTTCTGGTGACCGAAGCCATCGGCGGCGCCTGCTCTTTCGATGAGTATGTGCGCGAAGTCGTGCCGAGCTTCGATCGGGCAACTCAGGCCAGCCTAAGGCGAGACCTGATTGTGAGCCTGGCAAAGCTCTGCGCCACCGCGCATCGAACCGGCGTCGACCATCGAGACTTTCACACCGGCAATGTGTTGGTGCGCACGCCACGCGCGCCCTCCGGCGACGGCGCATCGTTTCCGGAACTCTTCCTCATCGACTTGCCCAGCGTGCGGCTGTCGCGCGGCCTGGCCTGGTCGCGTGCGGCGGCGGGGCTGGTGATGCTGGGTTCAGCGTGGGCAACCCTGGCGACGCGGACCGACTATGTGCGCTTCTGGCGGGCATATTTGCGCGAGCGGCCCGAGTTGCGATTGGCCGACGCACGCGCTGCCGCGCGCCAGCTTTGGCGGCGCATTGGCCAGCGCCGCCGCCGCGTCGCACGCGGCCGCGACAAGCGCTCGCTGGCCGACAATCGCAGTTTCTATCGCTTGCGCCAACGCAATGCCGCTGCGATCGCCGTTGCCGATTTTCCCCGAGACGAGCTAGCGCGCATGCTCGTTGATCCTCGCGAGCCGCTCTTGGCGGGTCTTCACCGACCGTGCAAGCTGGCGCACCGCAGCGTGGTGGTCGAGACCGAATTATCGCTCGCCGGCCAGGCGGCGCACGTGGCGTACAAGCGCGTTCGCGCGAAGAACTGGTGGAAGGCCGTGCTGTTCTGGTTTCGCCCCAGCCCGGCGCGCGAGGCATGGTATTTCGGCCATGCGTTGCTGTTGCGCGGCATTGCCACCGCCCGGCCCTTGGCGCTGGTCGAGCGGCGGCGGTTTGGCCTGCGAAGCGAGGGCTATCTGGCAACCCAATGGATTGAAGGAGCAATTAATTTGCATCTCTATGGCTGGCGCCTTGCCGAGCGGCCGCAGGCCGAACGGCGGCGGCGGACGCGGCAGACGGCCGCGGCCTTGGGGCGTCTGGTGGGCCGCATGCACAGTTGGCATGTCTTACACCGCGATGTGAAAGCCTGCAACGTGCTCGTGATCGAGCAGCCCGACGGCGTCGACTGTTCGTTAATCGACGCCGACAGCGTGCGCATTGCTCGGCGCTTGCCCGGCTGGCTGCAAGCGTTGAACCTGGCCCGGCTGGCGGTCAGCCTGGTGGCGCATCCCTGGGTGAGCCACGGCGATCGCTTGCGGTTTTTGCGCGCCTATTTAAGCGAACTTTCCCGCGGCGACAGTCGCTGGGCGCCCAGCGACTGGAA
>DASVHB010000614.1:0-5144 GCA_036379195.1 Pirellulales bacterium | reverse complement strand
TCGGTGTCCAACGGCGCGACGACCTTTTTCATCAGCTTGATGTCGACGGCCAGATCTCGCAGATTCTCGCCGATTTTTTCCAGAGTCAACGCGTCCACCGTCACCAGCCTGACCAACTCTTCATCGACGTCGTCGATCTTGAGCGCCTTGAGCCTGGCGGCGGCCTCGGGCATCATCTCGCCGAGCTTTTTGCACGTGCCCGAAATCCTCGGGAACATGGCAAGCAGCCTCTGCGGGTCGTCGGGAATGGGCGGCTGTTTGAGTTTTTTGATCCGCCCGGCCAGCGTGCGGTTGATTCGCGAGACATCTTCCCAGTACTCGAGCGTGCGCTGGGGCTTGCCAGCGGCCAAGGTCGATTCGCGCGGCGGCGGCAGACTCGCCAACGGCTGCAAGCCGCTTTGGGCGTTCATCATCCGCGCGATGTGCTCGGCGGAGATGGCAAAGTTGAGGTTTTGCCCGTCAGTGCGGTGCCAGGTATTCAGTCCGACCACCTCGCCCCGCGCGTTCACCAGCGGGCCGCCACTGTTTCCGCCGGAGATGGGCGCGGTGGTTTGAATCCACCAAGCGTCGAGATCGTAGCGTTGATGTTCGATGTACACGTCGACGCCGGTCATTTGCTTGAAAACATCGCGCAGTTCCGTGCCTTGTCGGATGGAGCTGACGATGCCATCGCTGACCGTGCTGCCCAAGCCGCGGGGCGCGCCGAAGGCCAACACCGACTCACCCTTGTGGGGCCGCGCAGGCGCGACGCGCAGGGGCCGCAGTACATGCCCTACCGGATCGATGCGCAGCAACGCCAGATCTTTGCCCGGTGCGATCGCCAGAAAACCCGTGACTTCGGCCACCGTTTTGTCGGCGAATTTCACATGTGCCTTTGTGGCGCCTTCGATCACGTGGTAATTGGTGACGATGGTGCCTTCGGTGTCATAGACGAATCCGCTGCCGAGGCTGCTTTCGATATCGACGATCACCACCGACGGCTCCACCTGGTTCACCAGATCAGTGGCTTCCAGATCGTCGGCGCGCGGTAGGACGGCTGAGCGGTTGTTCGCAGCCGATGCCGCCACGGCGCCACCGGCCTGCGGCGCGGGCATCGTCAACGGCGGCGACGTCTGTGCCGGTGCCGGCGGACGAACGGACATGCTGTTCGTCGGTCGCGCGATCGGCGCCACGTCAGTCCGCGCGGCTGGCGGACTCACGCCTGGATTGACTGCGGGCGGCGAGACGGCCGCACCAGTTGGTTCGAAAGGTTCAGGCTCGGGCACGCCGATGGCAGTTGCCACCTCCACCGGATCTTCAGGGTGGCGCGGCCCGCGGAACAGCGCGGCCGCCACCATCGCCACCAGGTAGAGCGATAGCGGAATAAAGAAAGCGCCCAGCAACACTGCCCCCGCCAAAAGATACGGCGGTCGGGTGCTCGCCCCGGCGCCTACTATGGTTTTAGAACGGGTCGATGGCGAAGTCGGACGTTTTTCAAGGCGTGGACTGGCTGGCACACCGGCCCCAAACACAGGTGCCGTAAATCTTCCGGAACAATGGGGGCAGGCGACCGTCTGGCCGCTCAACGAGTTGGAAATCGAGACCGCCTGGCTACAATGCGGACACGCGAGTTGCTGCTCCATCGCAGGACCTCATTGGGAATAAGAGGAGTCGGCCGCTTTGGGTTTCCGGCATGGTAGCAACCGCTGCCACAGTTGGCAATTATTTTCACGACGCACATCGCCTCGCAAAAGACGGCCCGCGGCCGCTAGTCCGCTCCGCAACAGGCTCTAGGCCCTCATGCGGATAATCTGCCTGGGATCGCGTTAAGATACTAGCGCCAGCAGCGCTTCATCTCAGCCTAACAGCCCCGTCACCGGGTTGCCGGCGGCAATGACGAGCGGCCGGTTGGTCGTATCGTACACTTCGGTCTGCGGGTCGATGCCCAGCAGAGAGAACATCGTGGCGGCCAGATCGTCGGGCCGCACGGGGTCGCGGTCGGGAAACGCGGCGTGCTTGTCAGAGGCGCCGTGTACGTAGCCGCGTTTTACGCCGCCGCCGGCCAAGAGCACGGTGTAGCACTGCGGCCAGTGGTCGCGGCTGATGTTCTGATTCAGCTTGGGCGTGCGACCGAATTCGCCCATCCACACCACCAGCGTTTCGTCGAGCAGTCCGCGCTCGTCCAGATCGGTCAACAACGTGGGCAGCGTCTGATCGGTAATCGGCAGGTGCCGCTTTTCGATGATCGGGTACATCCGCGTGTTGTTGAAGCCGTGCGTGTCCCAGCCGCCCGCCGTGGTGCTCTGCCCGCCAATCGAATCGGAGAAATAGACGTTCACAAACCGCACGCCCGCTTCCACCAGCCGCCGGGCGAGCAGGCAGCTTTGTCCGTAGGTGTGCCGGCCGTATTGCTCGCGCAGGCCGGCCGGCTCGGCGGATAAATCGAAGGCCCGGCTGACGCGGGGCGAATTGAGCATCGAAAGCACTTTGTCGTAATAGGCGTCGAGGCCGCGCGCCACCGCCGAAGTCTCGAGCAGCCGGTTTTGCCGATCGACCAGCTTCTGCAGCTCGCGGCGGTTCTCCAGTCGCGCCAAAGGCAGATTGTCGGGCAGGCTAAGTTCCGGCAGACGGAACGATTCGCCGTTGGGATCTTCGGTAATCAAGAGCGGATCGTGGCCCTTGCCTAAAAAGCTGGCGTGCTGCCCGGGCGTGATCGCCCCGTCGCGCAGCACATACGGATACGCCACAAACGTCGGCATGCCATCGGCGACCGGCGCCAGCCGATCGACCACCGAGCCATAGGCCGGGAACAATTCGAGTGAATCGCGCAAGCGAATGTCATCGAGCGGCGGCGCGTGCCCCGTCAGTGCATAATAGGAAGCGGAATTGTGGTTTTTCATCGTATGGTGCACGCTGCGCACCAGCGTCACCTTGTCCATCACCTGGGCGACGCGGGGCAATTGCTCGCAAATGCGGATGCCCGGCACTTTGGTCGCCGCGGATTTGAGCGGACCGCGAATGCCTTCGGGGGCTTGCGGCTTCATGTCGAACATGTCGAGCTGGCTCGGCCCGCCAAACTGATAGAGAAAGATGACCGACTTGGCTCGGGCAGCCGGTGCCGGACGACTCTCGGCCGCCAGCAATCGCGGCAGGTTGATTCCGAGAAAGCCGCAGCCGCCCAAGCTCAGCAATTGGCGGCGGCTCAGGGGAAGGTGTCGATGAATCATGGCTGTCATCCAAAAACTTGGCCGAGCGAATCAACGAACGCGGCGATAACTTTCCCATTATAACGCCGATACACGAATGCTTGAACCCGCGGCGTCGCGATCGCGGTGTCGCCTACTGGTCCTCCGCCAGCCCCGCATCGTCGTCGTTCGAGGGCAACTGCGATACTAGGTCATCCCAAGTGAGTCGCGCCGTGGCAGCCGGTGGAGCGATGTCGGCCGGGTCGCCGCCGGTCCACTGCATGCGCTCTACCTGGGCGACCTCTGCTTCCAAGGCGATCAGCCAGGCCGGCACGTCCAATCCTGCGCCCGAAGGGTGCTCGCTGAACTCGGCCAATTCTTGCTCCAGCGCCTCGAACGCGCGTGGCGGGCGCTCGTGCCGCGCGTCGTCCATGGCGGGGGCCACCAGTGCTCGCACTCGGTCGATCGCCAAGGGTCGCACCAATCGCTCGGCCAAATGATCGGCAATGCTTGACAACCGCACGCCATATTGGCGTGTCAACTCATCCATCCGTTTCAGGTGCCAATCGGCGATGTGCTCGGTACGCTCGGCGATGGCCCGACGCCACATTTCCGCGACGGCGTACCAGCCGCTACGCACCAGCACCTCGTGAGCGACGCCCACCGGGCGGATGTTCCACACAATGCGATCGTAGCTCACCTTCAGCCGCAGCCAATCGAGTAAGACATACAACAAATCGCCGCGGTCCGACTGCGTGGTCGTGGCATTGAAATCCCTGAACTCGCCATAGTTTTCCACCAGCGCTTCAATCACCAGCGTAAGATGCTCGACGGCCTCGGCCCGTGGAAAGGAGCGATCGAGGTCCGCCAACAGCGACCATTCGGCGTCCCCATCGGCTTCGAGCTGGCGCAAGTAGTCATCGACGCCTTGATGCAGAATAGAGCGCAGGTAACCCACGTTCATCAGGAAGCGAGGAGTGAAGATCTCGCGGCCATACTGCTTGATAAACGCGGTCAGCGCTTCCCAGCGAGCATTTTCGCTCGCACGCTCGAGCACCGACAAGCGCACCGAACGGCTATGAGCGAGCCAACGGTTGAGCAGCGTTTCGGTGACCGATTCGAGCGCGTCGAGCAGGTCCGCTTGCCGGTCGTCGGCATGGTCGCCAGCAGCGGAAGAATCAGGGATACCGGCCCGCCGGCCACCGGCATTGGGGCCATTGGGCGTGGCGCCTGTCTCCGATGGGGCGCCGTCCGCCGAGGCCGCGGCGGCCAACGCCTCGACAATGCCACGGTAGCCCGTTTCGAACAGGCGATCGAACTCAGTAATCACGCCTTCACCTTGCGGCCGATGTTGCTCCATATTCTGGGCCGCGGCGATTAACTCCACGGTCTCGGCCAAAAGACCCAAGCGGGGCAGACCGCGCATCAAGGTAATCATCAGCGATTGCACCGATCGGGCGGCGATCATGGGGGCTGGCGCGCCGCCGCGCACGAGGGGGACATAGAGAATCGGCAGTCGGCCCAACGCCTGGCAGGCCGTAGGAAAAAGTTCGCGCACGCGGTCAGCTTCGCCGCGGAACATCGCCCGCAGCAGTTCGATCGCCGATTGTTCCCAATCGGCCAGCCCCGTCGTCTCGGGCGCTGCGACGGTGGCAGCCCCCAGCCAATGCGCCGCCGAAGTCATTTCCGTCGCGGCCAGCGCCACGCGGAACAGCAGCGATTCTTTCACCTGGCGCTGACGATCGGACTCGACCAGCGACTCGCGGGTACCCGTGGGCTTGGGCAATTCGTAGGCTTGGACGTTGCGCGCGAGTTGCAGCAAATCGCGCCGGTTGGCCGCCGCGCGTGCGAACCATGCCGACACGGTTTCCTTGGTTTGCGGATCATCGCCGGCCGCCAATGCGACGCCGACCACCTGCTTCCAGAGACGAGCCAGAGCGACCAGAAAATCGAGCCGCGCAGCCAACCGCCGCGATTCGG
>DASVHB010000613.1:0-4778 GCA_036379195.1 Pirellulales bacterium | reverse complement strand
CGGCCTTTTCTTGATGCTCAGCGGAGGTCCCCATAGATCTGGATTGACGAAGCCGGGTCGAAGAAGGTCTCCAGGTCGGAAATCGTGCCGGATGGTATCTGCTTAACGTCAGACGGCCAACGTTTTTTGTAAAGTTCGAATTCGAGCGACGTCACTGCATCGCTTAGCGAAAAATCATATCGCTCACTCCGGCTGATCACAAATACCTCCAGTGATTGAACTGGAAAGGGAACATAACACGCCGCAACATGATCTGCGTGTTCCTCGCACCAGATGTGGATCGTGGTAAGAAACTCGCTGGTGAATTGCTCCCAAAACCGCTCTGCGGCCAGCGCATTTTGACAAGCGTTTACCGCCCACTGCGCCTCGGTTACGAATCGATCTTGGTCTTCGGGCGTGAACAGAACCCGCGGTCCGTCCCATTGGATTTGGATCGGCCGGCGTTCGAGAGCCTTGTCGTTACCAAGTGGACTCATGGCTTCCTCTGAAGGCCAAATATAAGGCAAAGCACTCTGTCTATATCGTCATTATCGAATAGACGGCGCCAAGTCGCAACCCAGCGAGAACGACGCGAAGCGCCATTGTGCCGAGTTGCGTGGCGGCTGGCAAACCCTTCTTGACCATCCGGCCCAAACGCTATAAACTACTTCGCTGGAAAGTTTTGCGCCGATAGTGCGCTCGCTTGCCGCCGTCCTCTGGCAGCGGCGGCATTCAAACCTCTGCGGGCAGTCCCCGGGGCAAGTCGATTAGGCCATGGAAGTTCTCGAACGTATTTGGGAAATCTTGGGCGCCGTGTTTGGCGGGGTCGGCACCGCCATCGAGCGCGCACTGACGGCCATGTTTGGCTCGTCGAACGCCCGCTATATCAAGCGGTTGCAGGCCAAGGTCAACGCCATCAACGCTCTGGAGCCGAAATACACGGCCATGAGCGACGACGAGCTGCGCCGGCAGACCGCCGAGTTTCGCAAGCGGCTGGCCGCCGGCGAAACCCTCGACGACGTGCTGGTCGAGGCCTTTGCCGTCTGCCGCGAGGCCAGCCGCCGCTGGATCGGCCTGCGGCATTACGACGTGCAGTTGCTTGGCGGCATGGTGCTGCACGCCGGCAACATCGCCGAAATGGTCACCGGCGAAGGCAAAACGCTGGTCGCCACGCTGCCCGCCTATTTAAACGCGTTGGAGGGCAAGGGCGTTCACGTGGTCACCGTCAACAGCTATCTGGCCCGCCGCGACATGGAATGGATGGGGCCGATCTACATGGGCCTGGGCCTGACCGTGGCCGCCATTTACGCCGGCATGGAGCCGGAACAAAAGCAGCGGGCTTATGAGTGCGACATTACTTACGGCACGAACAACGAGTTCGGCTTCGACTATCTGCGCGACAACATGAAACGGGCGGCCCGCGGCGACAACCGCTATCCGCGGTCGGAGCAGCAGGCCCAGGGGCGATTGCACTACGCCATCATCGACGAGGTCGACAACATTCTCATCGACGAGGCCCGCACGCCGCTGATCATCTCCGGACCCGCCCACGACGACGTCACTCGCTACCCCAAGGCAGACCGCATCGCCCGGCAGCTTAAAAAAGACGTGCACTTCGAGGTCAAGGAAAAAGAGCACACCGTGCTGCTCACCGACGAAGGCGTGCGCGAGGCCGAAAAGCAGGCCGGCGTCGAAAGTTTTTACACGGCCGGCAACATGGACTGGCCACACCTGATCGACAACGCCCTGAAAGCCCACCATCTTTACAAGCGCGACGTGAACTATGTGGTCGATGGCGACGAGGTGGTCATCGTCGATGAGTTCACCGGACGCCTGATGCCGGGCCGCAATTGGAGCGACGGCTTGCACCAGGCCGTCGAGGCCAAGGAAGGCGTGCGCGTTAAAGAAGAGAATCAGACTTACGCCACCATCACGCTGCAAAACTTCTTCAAGCTGTACGACAAGATCAGCGGCATGACGGGCACGGCCATGACCGAAGCCTCTGAGTTCTGGAAGATCTACAAGCTCGACGTTGTGGCCATTCCCACCAACCGCGAGATGCGCCGCGTCAATTCTCCGGACGTGATCTACCGTTCCGAACGAGAAAAGTTCGAGGCCATCGTCGAAGAGATCGAGCGGCTGCACAAGTGGGACACCGTGCAGCTTGCCGACGGCACTTTTTTGGAAGGGGCTATCACCCGCGACGAGGACGAGCGCATCGAGCTGGAAACCCGCGAAGAGCGCGAACGGAAATGGATTGACCGCGGCAAAATCAAAAACCTCGATCGCCGCGGCAGGCCCATCCTGGTGGGCACCGTCTCGATCGAAAAAAGCGAGCGGCTGAGCAACATGCTGTCGCGGCGCGGCGTGAAGCACGAGGTGCTCAACGCCAAGCACCACCAGCGCGAGGCCGAAATCATCTCTCAGGCGGGCCGCAAAGGCGCCGTCACCATCGCCACCAACATGGCGGGCCGCGGCACCGACATCATTCTGGGCGGCAACCCCGAGACGATGGCCTGGGCCATGCTGCAAACCAAGTACGAGACGCGACTCGACGTCCCTCAGGAAGAGTGGGCGCAGTTGGTCAGCGAGATCGAGCAACGCGAGCGGATGAAAACCGAAGGCGACGAAGTCAAGCGGCTCGGCGGCCTGCACGTGATCGGCACCGAGCGGCACGAGGCCCGCCGCATCGACTTGCAATTGCGTGGACGTTGCGGACGCCAGGGCGACCCCGGTTCGAGCCGGTTTTATTTGTCGCTCGAAGACGACCTGATGCGGATTTTCGCCGGCGAATGGGTGAAAAACATCCTCACGCGGCTGGGCATGCAAGAGGGCGAGGCCATCGAAAGCAAGATGGTCACCCGCCGCATCGAGGGCGCCCAGAAAAAGGTGGAAGAGCGGAACTTTGAAACCCGCAAAAGCCTGCTCGAATACGACGAAGTCATGGACGAGCAGCGCAAGCGCGTCTACGGCTTCCGCCAGCAGATTTTGGACGGCGTCAATTGCAAGCTGAAGATTCTGGAAATGATCGACCGCGAAATCGACCGCTATCTCGATGATTTTCTGACCAAGGACTACGGCGCCACCTCGTTTGCCAAATGGGCGGGCGGCGAGTTGGGCGTCGAGCTCGACAGCGCCGACTTCCGCGGGCTTGATTTCGAGACCGCCGAGCGGCAAGCCAAAGACACCGCCGAGCGCAAGGCCGAAGGCCAGGTGCTCGAAGCGATCGACGAAAACCTGCCCGAAGACACCGAAGAAGACGAGTGGAACTGGGAGGCGCTGGCGCATCTGGCCAACGTGCGCTGGCAACTGAGCTTGCGTGATCGCGATCTGAAAAAGGTGGGGCGCGACGGCGTCGGCGAGTTTTTGATCGAAAAAGCCCGAGCGGCGCTGGACAAGATCGACCTGAGCGAGGGCAAGCGGTTTCTCGACCCCGATTTTGGTCTGCGCAGCGCCTGCGGCTGGGTGCATTATAAATTCGGCGTCGAGCTGAATCCCGACGATCTGCGCGGGCTGGAGTTGGAGCCGATCAAAAACCTGGTGCGCCAGAAGGCCGAAGAAATCTACAACGAGAAAGAAACCGAATATCCGGTGCTGGCCGGGCTGTATCATTTCACCACCCGCGACGCCGCCGGCCAGAAGCGTTACGACCGCGAGCGGCTGGTGGCCTGGGCGCGCGAGCGGTTCCACGTCGAGCTCGATGTGGAAGATTTGCGCAACAAGCAGCGCGAAGAAATCCGCGCGCTGCTGATCGACCAAAGCCGCGAATGCCAGCGCCAGGCCGAGCAAGCCCTGGCCGAAGTGCAGCAGCAGGTCACCATGGTGTTTGCCTCCGATCATGGCGGCAACGTGCGCACGGCCACCACCGTGGCGCAGGCCACTGGCGGCAACGGCGTGCTTTCTTCGCTCACCGAATGGCTGGAGCAAAACCTCGATTGGCGGGTCTCGCCCGAAGAGCTGGCCGCGCTCGACCGCGAGTCGCTCGAACGGCGGCTGTCGTCGGCCGTGGAAGACCGCTACCGCCCGGAAATTCGCCGCATGGAGCGATCGCTGCTGTTGCACTTTCTCGACAGCGCCTGGAAAGACCACCTGCTGGCTATGGACCACTTGCGGGCAAGCGTCTCGCTGCGCGGCTACGCCCAGGTCGATCCCAAGGTCGAGTACAAGCGTGAGGGCATGCGCACGTTCGAGCTGATGTGGCAATCGGTGGGCGAGCGCGTCAGCGATCTGATTTTCCGCATGGAGCAATTGGACGAAAGCTTTGTGGGTTCGACATGGGTCGAGAGCCATGCGGTACACGATTCGCCGCCGCCGGCCAGTGCGCTGGGCGGCGACGGCTTTGCCGAGGCCGCCGCCGGCTTGGAAGGCGATCGCAAGCCCGAGCCGATTCGCAACCGCGGCAAGCAAGTCGGCCGCAACGACCCCTGCCCCTGCGGCAGCGGCAAGAAATACAAACAGTGTTGCCTGCGGAAGGGTTAGAGCCTTCTGTAGGGAACGCCCTCCGTGGCGTTCCGAGCCGGCCGCACAGGCACTGAATTGCCGTCCGCGGCTGGTGGCTGGGGCAGAGCCTGGGCGATGCCCCGGCGGAGATAAACATCGAAGACGTTTCTTTAGGAAACGGACTCCGTGCCGTTCCGTGAAGGCGATTCGACGTCGAACTGCCTCTGGCGGTCGGTGGCTGGATCCGGTGTCGACGACCCTCCGGGGCATCGCCAAGGCTCTGCCCCGGCCACCGCCACTCTGGAATTTGGTAGATTAACCGAGGGAAGGGACTCCCATGCGTTGTTTGCTGAATCTTC
>DASVHB010000612.1:0-11722 GCA_036379195.1 Pirellulales bacterium | reverse complement strand
CGCGGCATCGTGACTCGCAACTTGCTGACCGGCGAGATCCAGCCTTTTGCGGCCGATGCGGTGGTGCTGGGTACGGGAGGTTACGGCAACGTCTACTATCTGTCGACCAACGCAAAAGCCAGCAACGCCACCGCCATTTGGCGGGCCCATCGTCGCGGGGCGCTGTTGGCCAACCCTTGCTTCACGCAGATTCATCCCACGTGCATTCCGGCTTCGGGCGAACATCAAAGCAAGCTGACGCTGATGAGCGAATCGCTGCGCAACGACGGCCGCATTTGGGTGCCCGCCCGCGCCGGCGACACGCGCTCTCCGAGCGTAATCGTCCAGGCTGAGCGCGATTATTTTCTCGAACGCAAGTACCCCAGCTTCGGCAACCTGGTGCCGCGCGACGTGGCCTCGCGCAACGCCAAGGACGTTTGCGACGAGGGCCGCGGCGTGGGACCGGGCGGGCGCGGCGTTTATCTCGACTTCACCGACGCCATCGCGCGCCTCGGCGAAGATGTCGTGCGACAGCGTTATGGAAACCTGTTCGAGATGTACGAGCGGATCACCGGTGAAAATCCATACCGCCAGCCGATGCGCGTCTATCCGGCCATCCACTACACCATGGGCGGCCTATGGGTCGATTACAACCTGATGAGCAATGTCGAAGGGCTGTTCGTCATCGGCGAGGCGAACTTTGCCGATCAAGGAGCAAACCGGCTCGGCGCCAGCGCCCTGATGCAGGGTCTGGCCGACGGCTATTTTATTCTGCCCTATACGATCGGCGATTACCTCGCTCGGGTTTTGCCGGCCGATCGCCTCTCGACCGATCACCCCGCGTTCGCGCAGATCGAGGCCGAGGTGGCCGATCGCGTCGCCCGATTGCTGGCCGCCAATGGCCGGCGCTCGGCCGACTCGTTTCATCGCGAGTTGGGCGAAGTGGTGTGGAACCGGTGCGGCATGTCGCGCAATGCCGCTGGATTAAAGCAGGCGCTGGCCCGCATCGCGGAGTTGCGTGAGGAGTTTTGGAGAGATGTGCAGGTACCGGGTGCGGGCAATGAACTGAATCAGGCGTTGGAGCACGCCGGGCGAGTGGCCGATTTTCTCGAACTGGCAGAATTGTTGTGCCATGACGCTCTGAACCGAGATGAGTCGTGCGGCGCGCACTTTCGCGAGGAGCACCAGACGCCCGAAGGCGAAGCTTTGCGCGACGACCAGCACTATTGCCACGTCTCGGCGTGGGAGTTCACCGGCGTCGGACAGCCGCCTTCCTTGCACGCCGAGCCACTGACCTTCGAGTGCGTCAAGCCGACGCAGCGGAGCTACAAATAATGAAGTTGACATTGAAGATCTGGCGGCAGGCGTCACCCCGCGAAGCCGGATCGCTCGCGACCTACCCAGTTGAGGACGTCAGCCCCGATATGTCGTTCCTTGAGGTGCTCGACGTACTCAACGAGCGGCTGATCGCGCGGAGCGAACGGCCCATTGCGTTCGACCACGATTGCCGCGAGGGAATTTGCGGCAGTTGCGGATTCATGATCGACGGCGTGGCGCATGGGCCGTTGCGGCTGACAACCGTGTGTCAGCTTTTCATGCGACATTTTTCGGAGGGTGCGACGCTCATCGTCGAACCATTTCGTGCGCGGGCCTTACCGGTGCTGCAAGATCTGCTGATCGATCGTGGCGCCTTCGATCGAATCATCGAGTCGGGCGGTTTCATTTCCGCACGCACCGCGAGCGCCCCCGAGGCCAATTCGATCTTGGTCGCGAAGGAAGCGGCCGATCGTGCAATGGACGCGGCGGCCTGCATCGGCTGCGCGGCTTGCGTGGCCGCCTGTCCGAACGCTTCAGCCATGTTGTTCACCGCGGCCAAGATCTCACACCTGGGCCTCCTGCCGCAGGGGCAGCCCGAACGGCATCAGCGGGCCTTAAGAATGGTCAACGCCATGTATGACCTCGATTTTGGGAGCTGCACCAACCACGGTGAGTGCGAGGCCGTGTGCCCCAAGGGCATCAGCCTCGATTTCATCGCGCGATTGAACCGTGATTACACGAAGGCCAGCTTGGCGGCCGCGGGCGAGCCACTGAAGAATGTTTGAACAGGAACGAGCTCCGATTCAGATCGCCTTCCCTTCGATCTCGGCGATCGCGTCGCGGAACCCCTGGGGAATGGGCTGCGACGATTGCTCGCGGTAATCGTAAACCACCAGCGTCGAATTGGCGTCGGCCACCACCGCCTGCTGCGATTGACTGACGATCACGTGCTCCATCGTGACGCTGCTGCGGCCCAAGCGCGTGATGCGTGTGCCGATGCGCACCTGATCGGGATAGGTGACCGGGCGGCGGAAGTTGCAATGGATTGCCGCCAGAATCGGACCGATGGGCTTTTGCTCGGTCGGCCCGTCCAGCCCGGTCCGCATCAGATAATCAATGCGCCCCGACTCGCACCAGCGCAGATAGACCGTATTGTTCACATGCTGGAAGGCGTCTTGGTCGCCCCATTGCACCGGCAGTTCGGTGACGACAGAGAATTCGGCAAGCGGATCGCTCATAAAACTGACTCGGACGATTGGGCGATTCTGCGGTGAATGGCGGCGTGAACATGGTAGCCCGACACGTCGGCGAAGGAAAGCCAGTCGCGGCCCCCTCTCCTCATGGCACGTAACGGTAGATGCCTGCACGATATCGGCGGTATACTGTGGTTCGTCAAGCTGGGGCATCGCCGCGAGAGCGTCAGGGCAAGCCATGCCGCAAACCGCGGCTCGGCCTCAGCCACCGCAGGTCGTTCACGAACGAGATACCGACATGGGAATAAGTCAGAAGATGGTTTCGGCGAAGGGCAGCCAGGGCGTGTTGTCGCGCCGGCATGTGTTGCGGGTCGGTGTGTTGGGGCTGAGTGGGCTGGGTCTGTCGCTGGCCGACTTGCTGGCGGCAGAAACGACGCCGGACGTGCACCCCACCGCCGACGCCTGCATTCTGCTGTTTCTTGACGGCGGGCCGAGCCATCTCGACATGTGGGACATGAAGCCCGAGGCGCCCGACGGCATTCGCGGCGAGTTCAAGCCGATCGGCACTTCGCTGCCCGGTTATTTTGTCTGCGAACACTTGCCTCGGCTGGCGCGGCACATGCACCGGGCGACGGTGGTGCGCTCGATGCACCACAGCGTGAACAACTCGCACGGAGCGGCGGTCTACACGGCGCTCACGGGCCACGACCGAGGCGAAGTGGGCGGAGCGGCCAGCGCCAGCGATTACCCCTGCCTGGGAGCGGTGCTGCAAAAGTACCGCCCGCCCGCCACGGCAGACACCGTCTCGCAGGTACACCTGCCGTACATCACGAAGGAAGGCGCCGGCGGCCCGCCGCAGCCAGGTTTTTTCGGCGGCATCTTGGGTCGAGCTTACGATCCCTTGTTTGTCCTGAAAGACCCGAATGCCGCGGACTTCAGCGTGCCCGAGCTGACGGTGCAGTCCGATGTCTCCGCGGCGCGGCTCGCGCAGCGCCGGTCGCTGTTCGAGCGCGTGGACGGCGCCCCGGCCGCCGTCGACGGTCAACTTGCCGCCGGCGAGATGACGCGCATGCAGCAGCGAGCGCTCGACCTGCTCACCTCGGAACGTACCCAACGCGCCTTTCGACTCGCCGACGAGAGCGACCAGACGCGCGAGTCTTATGGGCGTAACATTTACGGGCAGAGTGCGCTGCTGGCCCGGAGGCTGATCGAAGCGGGCACGCGCGTCGTAACGCTCTCGTGGGCGCCCGACGCCAACGCCACCTGGGACACGCACGGCGGCAATTTTGTCAGCCTGCGCGACCGGCTGTTGCCGCAGCTCGACGCCGCCGCCTCAAGCCTGATCGGCGATCTGGCTGATCGCGGCATGATCGATCGCACGCTGGTGGCCATCTTTGGCGACTTTGGACGGACGCCCAAGATCAATGCGAACAACGGCGGCCGCGACCACTGGAACTTTTGCTACAGCCTGATGATGGTGGGCGGCGGTTTCAAACGTGGCCTCGTTTACGGCGCCAGCGACAAAATTGGCGCCTATCCCGCCTCCGATCCGCTTACGCCGGGCGACATGCTGGCGACCATGTATCGTACGCTCGGCATCCGCCACGACCGGGAGATTCACGATCAATTTGGCCGCCCGTTGCGGTTGGTGCCCACCGGCGATGTGGTCGGTGAATTGCTGTAGCAGATCCAGCAGATATACTGGTCGCATGGTTTCCGCCAGCACCGGTCATTTTCTCGCCGTGACACGATTGCCATGAAACGAAAACGCAGAAGCAGTTCCTTCCTCCAAAGTCGCCGTAGTTTTCTCGGGGCTGCCGCATCGGGGGCGGTCGCCGCCGTCGCGGCGCCGATGGTCATACCGCGGCATGTGCTCGCGGCGCCGGGCAAGCCCGGTGCGAACGATCGCATCACGGTGGGCGCCATTGGCGTCGGTGGGCGGGCGAGCCTGCTGTTGGAACAACTGCCCGAATCGGCTCAGATTGTAGCGTTGTCAGACTGCAATCTGCCGCGGGCCGAGGCGTTTAAAGCCAAGAAGCAAAAGGATTGGCCCGTCTATCAAGACTATCGCCAGATTCTCGATCGCCAGGATATCGACGCGGTGATTGTCGCCACAGGCGAGTTTCAGCGCGTCGTGCCGTGCATGCACGCCTGCCAAGCCGGCAAAGACATCTACGCCGAAAAGCCGATGACGCTCTATGTGAGCGAAGGACGCGCGCTGGTCGATGCCGTTCGCAAGACCGGTCGCGTACTGCAAGTGGGCACGCAACAACGCTCGATGGCCATGAACCGCATCGCCTGCGAACTGGTTCGCGGCGGCGGACTGGGCAAGATCCTGGAAGTGCGGGCCATCAATTACACCGGGTCGCAGCCCTCGCCCGACCAGGGCCTGCCGGCGATGCCCGTGCCGCAGGGCCTCGATTGGAACCTGTGGCTCAACCAGGCCGCCGACCGACCGTATCATCCCGACTGGATGAGCTGGATGCGGTGGCGCGATTTCGCCGGCGGCGAAATGACCAACTGGGGCGCGCATGGCGTCGATCAGATCCAATGGGCGCTGGGCATGGACGACACCGGGCCGGTCAAAACCTGGCCGATCGCCTTCGACACGCCCGCCAATTCCGGGCGGTTCGCCTCTGGCATCGGCATGCGCTATGCCAACGGGGTCGAGGTGAAGTTCGTCATCGAGCAGGGACACGGCCCGATGGGCGGCGCGGTGTTCGTCTGCGAAAAGGGCAAGCTGGAGATCAATCGCAACAAGTTCACGTCGAACCCGCCCGAGATCGCTGAAGAGCTGCGCAAGCAAGTCGACGTGGTCGAAGAAGAGCGGAAGTGGAGCGATCAGCTTGCGCTGTGGCAGGCGCGGTGGCACATGCAAAACTGGCTCGACTGCATCCGCAGCCGCGAGTCGCCTGTGGCCGACGTCGAGATCGGCCATCGCTCGATCACGGTTTGCCACCTGGCCAATATCACCCGCGCCTCGGGCCGCGAGCTGGGCTGGGATCCGGCCGAGGAGCGGTTCATTGACGATGCCGCGGCGAACGCGCTGCTGGAGCGCGAACGGCGCAAAGGGTTTGAACTGCCGGCGGTGTAGCGTGTCCCTGCCCAGATTACCAGCGCGCCGGTAGCTGGCTAAGGAACCGGCACAGATGGTCACAAGCATCCTGAAGGCTGACACCGGCCGCCCCCGCTGCGTCCTCGTGAACCAATGAATTCCGATAAGCACGAACCAAATGAACAGCAGCGAGCCACTTTTGAGGCACTGAGCGTCTCGCGGCGATCGCGTCGATTATATCACTGATGCGTGGATACGATGTCCGACGATACGCGCCTCGCCATGCACTGCGTAATCCGGCTTCAAACTCGGCATAGAGGCGCACTAAGAACGTCGCCTCGAGGTTCGATTGCAGGCTGCGAAAATCGCGTATGCCGAGACCGCGGTCCGCCAGCAATGATGGATCGGCATGGAGATGCCCTCTTAAAGAAGCGATTGCGATGGCCGCCGTTTCGAACTCACGCTGAACGGCGCGCAGGCGGCCGATACGCTGCTCGCGTACATTCATTTCCTCGCGGCCAAACGCGTGGCCGTCTCGAAGAAAGATTCTTCGGACCAAGGACTTTTTCCATCGCCCTGATCGGATGTGCCGATCCACCAACCATCAGGCCGTCGGACGATCGGCACGCTGCGGTACGAGGGAAAGACGGCCAAATCAATGCGCCCGAGTGCGCCCACGACGTATCTGGCGATCGGTTCGACGACCAGCCGCGCGGTGGGCGTCTGGATCCGCAACATAGGAGCTTCGTAGGCGCCGATTTGGTCGTCATCATCGGCGACCGTCTTCGTCTCCCTTTGAACCCACCAGTCGCGTCTGGCCGCCCAGTGCTCGACGTCATCCATGAGTCGCGTGACGGCGGCAATCCAGTCGGCGCGTTCTTGCTCCCAATGTTCTACAGGAGCGTTTGGCATGGTGTATTCCGGCATTCTGGTAACTCCTCTACGTAATCTTATTCGATGGGATAACCGATCGAAAGCCGGCCGGCTCGATCGCCGATGCATTTTTACTTGCGGAACATTTTGCTCGATCGCATTCGCTGTTCACAGTGCTCACAGGGCGCCGTAGTGGACTTCAATACACCCGATTTTAACGCGCCTTCCGCACCGCTTGCCACCTGACAGAAGCAAAGGACAATCGAGACATCCGTCCTTGGTCGCGCAACGGCCCGCGCGGGAGGCGGGGCGCAACAACGGCTTGCGATGGAGGGGACTGTGGCGTTCATCGGCGCAAAAAGACGAAACTTCCTGCCGAATTGGCAACCCAGCGCGGCCCGCTCAACTCGCTGCCCGCGTGAAACGTGCTAAACTTCTCTTTACCCGTCGCCGATTCCGAACTATAAGTAAATAGGCGGCAAGAGTTTGCAGCAAGCGCGCACCAGCCCCCGCGGCAAGACTTGCGCGTTTGGTATCCAGATTGCGTTGAAGTGGTCCACACTCTTCGACTGTCTTGGCCATGCATCCCTCGATTTTGATTACCGACGACGACCGCGGCTTTCGCGAGACGCTGCGCGGGCTGTTCGAGCCGCAGGGCTTTCGCACCTGGCTGGCCGGCGACGGCGACGAAGCCTTGCGAATCGTCCGCAATCAAGACATCCATCTGTTGCTGCTCGATATGCACATGCCGCGGCTGACCGGGCTAGAGACTCTGCGGCTGGTCAAGCAATTCAAATCGCGGCTGCCTTGCATTCTGCTTTCGGCCAACCCCGACGAAGGTCTGGTCGAAGAAGCGCTTCGGGCAGACGCTTTCTCGTTTCTCACCAAGCCCGTTACGGGCCGCGCGATCACCCATACGGTGCGGATGGCGTTGGCCCGCACCTATGAATGGGCCTGCCCGATGGAAGAAGACCATCGCATCGATGCGCCGGACGAAACGCGCGAAGGACGCCCGTAGGTCAGGCTTTCCAGCCTGACTCCACTTCGCTGCCGAGGCGATGTCGGGAACACTCGCAGCCGGGGCATCGCGGAGGCTCCGCCCCAGGCGCCGCAGCTTCGGGCGCAACCTCCGCCGAGCGAAACGCGACCTTACTCAAACATATTTGGGTTGGTCAGCGGCACATTGGCGCCGCCGATGCGGCTGAGCATGGTCTGGCCGAGGAAGCGCGGCTGGACCATGAAGTTGACGCCCGCGTTGTTTTTGCCGCCGTCGACGTAGGCGGCGATGCTGGTGATGAACGATTCGCCGACGCGCGTAAAAGTGAAGTTCTCGCCGATGTTGCGGTTTTTGCCCAGCGGCACCTGCGTGTTGAGCGAGATCAGCCATTTCGGACTGAGCTGGTAACTCTGCGAGAAGGTGAGCACGTTGTAGGTGAAAGGACCGTTGAGCGAGCGGATGCCCAGATACAGATTGATGCGCGGCGGGCGTGAGAGCGTGGCGCCGACACTATAGGTGCGTTGCCCGCCCGCGAAGAAATCGTAGCCGCCGTCGGAAAGCACGGTGAGCCGGTCGCCCACGTGCCAGCGGAAATCGTAAAATATCATGCCCCAAGGCGCGCCGAAGTTGTCGCGGTTGGGATTGGGGAAATAAACGGCGCTGGTATCGAGCACCATATAGTCGACAATCCGGCGATGGCCCACGGGTCCGCGTTTCGTTTGCAAGCGGTTGCGCATGCCCAACCGCACGGCGGCAAAGCGGTCGGCGATTTCGGTGCTGGGCGAGCTGACAAAGTTTTGCAGCCCGGCCCGCAAGTCGTAGATGCGCGGATCGTATTTCAGCGGCAGCGTGCCGCCGTAATCGAGCGACATAAACCGCCGCTCGAAGCGATACTGCGCGTTGTCTTGCACCGGGTCGTAGAGCACCAGGCTCGTCACTCGGCGGTTGGCGTCGGAGGCCGAGGCATCGACATCGAAGACCACCTTGTGGGCCAGCCCGTGCAGATTGAACAGGTTGCTCTCGACGTTGGGATTCGACGCCCAGAACATGACGCTGCTGCGGATGCCCGCCTGCCCGAACGCGCGGCCCACGTCGGCGTTGTTCAGGTCCTGCCCCCACTGGGCGAGTTCGCCTTCGGCGTAGGGCACCACCTTAACCGGCCCCAATTCAAACGGCGCGTCGATCTCGTGCCGGGTGGCCACGCGGTCGCCTTGGTGCGAGCCGCTGAGTTCCCACGGCAGGAACTGAAAGTGTTGAAGGTCTTGCGGGTCGGGCGGCAGGCCGATGCGCTCGAACTGCCCATAGCCGACGTTGGTGTGTTCGTACCACGTGATGCGGTCGCCCAGCAGCGACGTGCCCGACATATAGTGATCGAGCCGCGGCAGCCAGTTGGTTTGCGTGAAGAACGGGTTGAGCCGCACCTGGCCGTAAGCGCTGTACGAGGTGTTGTTGTCGTATTTCTTTAACTCGATGTCGGTCGTTTCGTCTTTGTGCTGGTCAAACTCGGCTTCGTAGTATTGTTCGAGGAAGTTGTAGTCGCTTTGCTTGGCAAGTTCGCCGGTCAGTTGAAAGCCGCTTTGTAGTTGCTGGCGAAATTGACCGAAGATGCGGCCCCGGAACGGGCCGGGATGCGTGATGTTCATGCGCGTATAGCCGAGATTGTCGAGGCCGTGATCGTCGAGACCCCAGACATTGACGTAGCCTTCCGTGCGGCCTTGCAATCCAAAGAAACTCGAGCGATTGATCAGCAGATCGGTGCCGCCGCCGAAACCTCGCTTCGTCAGATCGCTGACGGTGAATGTCCAGTCGAGGCCCTCCGGCTCGTTCTCAATGCCCAGCAATTGATAGGCGTCGACCTCCGCTTCGGTCCAAAGCCCGAAGATTTTGTCGTACTGAAAATACGCCCCCGCAAGCAGCGTCGAAGGTTCTTCGAGGTTGGTCGAGAACTTCGGCCAATAGAACACGGGCACGGGACCGGCGAACATCAGGTTGTTCTTGGCCGACACCATCTGGTCGTGCTCAATTACTTCCTCGTCGTTGGGCCCGCGCTGCGGCACGCCGGTGAATGGGTTCACCACGCGGCGCTGCCGGTCGTAAACGCGGATCTCTTGCGACTGCACTCGGTATCGCGGGCGGGCCATGCGGCTGGTGGTAAAATAGCTGTTGCGCGCGACAAACGTGTTTTCGTCGATCTGCCGCACCAGGTCGGCCTTGAGCCGCATTTGCCCGCCAAACTTGGGCACGGGCGACGTGATCTCGGCGCCCAACACCGTGCCGGTGTTGTGCTTCACGTCGTAATACATGCGGTCGGCATAGACGACGCGGTCTTGTTGCCGGAAGACCACATTGCCCTCCATGTAGACTTCGAGCGGAATCTCTTCGTCCTGGAATTTCTCTTGCACGCCGGCGTCGATCCGACCTACGGTCCAGAGCACCACCTTGTCGGCTACGATGTCGAGCTGGCCGACTTGCGGCAGGCCGTCGATCAGGATTTGCACGCCGCCGGTGATGACAGCTACGCCTTCGTCGGTGGCCTGGTCCGATTTCCACTCGACATGTGGAGGCAGATCGCCGCGTTGGAAAATTCGCAATTGGCGGACCCGTAGGGCCGGCGCCGCGGCGGCAGAGCCGTCGGCCGCGCCCGTCGCGGCGCCACTTGCCGCGGCGCCACTTGCCGCGGCGGTGGCGCTGGCGGGCCGGAATTGCGTATGCGTGAGATTGCTCGTGTCGGGATTGCGCGCCGCCACGGCGTTGGCCCACACCGCGGGCTTCACCGGCGGCTCGGGCCGTGGACGCGGCGTATGAATTTCGATCTTGACCGACGAATAAAACCGGCCCAGCCAGCCGCGTTCGCTTTTGTTCGGCAGCGGCGCTTGCCGCAGCTCGGGCTTGCGTCCGGCTTCGATCTGCACGTCGCCTTCGAGATAGGCGATCACCTTCGACGGCTTCTGCACCGTGCCGTTGCCCGACTTGATCCAAAGCACGGCGTCTTGTGCGCGGCAGGTATTGAACCCTTGCTTCACGACGCAACGCCCGCGCAGCAGCCAGACGTTGTACGAGCCTTCCTTCCAAGTGCTTGCCTGATCGGCCGAAATGACAATCGGATCGTCGGTGTGAGGCGGCGCCAACTCGACCTGGGCGTGCGCCAGGCGCGCGCTCAGCGCGAGGGCGATGCACACGCACAGGCGCAGCACGGCACGAGCGCGCAGGTCGAAGCGCGCGCGCGGCGAAGCGAGCGATCGTGTCGCACGTAGGCGTATCAGGAGAGAGACATCCTTTTGCCGCGGCGCGCCGTTGCGGAGCGCCGGTGGCGGGAACACAAACCGAAATGCACGAAGACGTTAGAGAAGTGACAGCCCGAGGGCCGGGCGAGATTATAGGAGCCGTTTGGCCGGCCGGTCAAGCTAGGTTCGCCGCCAACAAGCGGTCGATAAGCCGGTGCGGGGCAACTACTTCCACCAGCCGCCTGAGAGCCGCTGCCGCAGCACATCAACCCGAAGCGCAAGCGCGGTAAAATGCGCAGAGGTGCTCAGTTGCGCTACGGGTCAGTATGCGGGGGCCGTTTGCCGGGACAGGGCCGCGCGTCAGACCTGGGCGGCGTCGCTGTTGGCGACTGCCATCTCGCTTATGGCCGGCGCATCGGACGAGCCAGACTGCTTTGCCAGTGCGACGCTTAGTTGCACCCTGGCAATCACTTCGAGCAATCGGCCCAGGCTATAGGGCTTGACGACAAAGTCGTCAAAGCCTGCGTCAGCAGCCTGCTGGCGATGACTTGGGTCGCCCAGTCCGGTGACCGCGATCAGGGGAGTTTTAGAGAAGTGGGGATGACTGCGCAAGCGGCGGGCGAACTGCAGGCCATCCATGCCCGGCATGGCCAGGTCGACCAGCAGCAACTGCGGCCGAAGAGAGTCGGCCAGCTTCAGCGCGGTTTCGCCCTCTCGCGCCAATTGAACTTCGTGCCCCCAATGCCGCAACAGCATTGCCAGGCTATCGATGGTGTCTTGGTCGTCATCGACCACCAACACCCGTAAAGCGTCTCCAGCGCTCATGCCACGCACTCGCTGCAAGGGCCATCCACCCCCGAACACGCATCGTCGCTGCGAACCTCCCTGGCCGACTGCTAAGTTTAGGATTCGCCGCCCAAAAAGCAAGAGGCGACGACTCGGTTTTTGATGACAAATTGTTTATATAACGACTATGCAGCAAACGATCACCATCACGCCAATCGGACCGGTGCGAGCCACCGTTCGCCCGCCCGGCTCAAAGAGCATTACGAATCGAGCGCTGGTCTGCGCCGCCCTGGCCGAG
>DASVHB010000611.1:0-3612 GCA_036379195.1 Pirellulales bacterium | reverse complement strand
GGCGGCGTTATCGACGGCGATGCGCACCACATCGGCGCCTGCGGCCACCAGCGCCTCGACCTGGGCCACGGTGGCATCGATGTCCTGAGTATGCGTGGCGGTCATGCTCTGCACGGCCACCGGATTGCCGCCGCCGATGGTGATCGAGCCGATCCGCACCGGGCGGGTAGGGTTGCGTGGAAGGTTCATCGTTTCTCCTGTGAGTCGTATCTAGGTCCGCCAGTAGGGCGGGCATTGCCCACCGTTCATTGATGGTGGGCAGTGCCGACCCTACGGTCGGTGGCCGGGGCAGAGCCTAAGCGATGCCCCGGTCGGAAAAAGCCGGGGCATCGCTTAGGCTCTGCCCCAGCCACCGATGATAGCTAGTTGTTCTTGTGTCAAAACCAAGCAGAGCTTTTTTACCGCAACGCACGTGGCAGCGGAAAGACCACGTCTTCTTCACGCACGACGCGCTTTTGCACCTCGGCGTGAAACTCGTTCTTCAGCCAATCGAGACATTCGAGCACCAGCTCTTCCGGCGCGCTGGCGCCGGCGGTAAGCACCACCGTGTCGACGTCTTCAAACCATTCGTGGTCGATATCGCCCACGTCGTCAATCAAATAGGCCCGCGTAAACTGCTCGGCCACTTCGGCCAGCCGCAACGAATTCGAGCTGTTGCCGCTGCCCACGACCAGCACCAGGTCGGCTTCGCGGGCCAGCTCGCGCACGGCCTCTTGGCGGTTCTGCGTGGCATAGCAGATGTCTTCCTTGGGCGGTCCCTCGATGTTCGGAAAGCGGCGGCGCAGGGCGGCAATCACGCGGTTGGCGTCGTCGACGCTCAGCGTGGTTTGCGTCAGATAGGCCAGCCGGCTGGTGTCGGAGACGCTCACTTGCTCGACGTCTTCGGGCGTCTCGACCAGGATGATCTGCTTCGGCGCCTCACCCATGGTGCCGATTACCTCGTCGTGCCCCTCGTGGCCGATGAGAAAAATTGTATAGCCGTCGCGCGCGAAGCGGGCCGCCTCGATGTGTACTTTGGTCACCAACGGGCAAGTGGCGTCGATCGTGCGCAAGCGCCGGGCACGGGCCTCTTCGCGCACCTGCGGCGACACGCCATGCGCGCTGTACAGCAGGTTGGCGCCTTCCGGCACGTCGGAGATCTCGTTGACGAACACCACGCCACGCTCTCGGAACCGTTCGACCACGTGCTTGTTGTGAACGATCTCGTGGAACACGTAGAGCGGCGCGCCCAGAATCTCCAGCGCCCGGTCCAACGCCTTGACCACCATCACCACGCCCGCACAAAAGCCGTGCGGATTGGCCAGCAACACTTTCATACAGCCCCCACGGGAGTACCAACGGTTTCGATGGGCGGCAGGTGCACCGGAGCCGGTACGACGGCTTCGTCCTCTTCTCCATCGAATTGTTTGCGAATTGAGACAAACTCATTTTCGGTGGCCAGAAAAGCCTCGACGATGTCGGGGTCGAAATGCGAGCCCGACTCTTCGATGATGATCGACTTGGCCACGTCGTGCTCAAAGGCGTCTTTGTAGACGCGCTTGGTGGTCAGGGCATCGTAGACATCGGCCAGGGCGACGATGCGGCCGCAGAGCGGAATGTCTTCGCCCGACAAACCTTGCGGATAGCCGCTGCCGTCAAAGCGTTCATGGTGCGTCAGGGCGATGTCGCGACCCATCCGTAAGAACGCGGCTTCGGGATGTTGCAGCAAGGCGGCTTCGAGCGTTTCGGCGCCGATCAGCGTGTGTTGCTTCATCATCTCGAATTCGCGGTCGCTGAGGCGGGCCGGCTTGAGCAACACGCTGTCGGGGATGCCGACTTTGCCGATGTCGTGCAACGGGCTGGTCAGGTAAATCATGCGCACATAGTCGGCGTCGACGCGGCTGGCAAACTTGGCCTGACGCGAAAGGTGTTGCGCCAGAACGCGCGAATACGACCGCATGCGTTCCAGGTGCGCCCCGGTTTCAGGATCGCGCGATTCCGCCAGTTTGGCCATGGCGAAGATCGCCAGATCGCGGGTCTCCATCGCCAGAATTCGTTCGCCCGTGCGCATCCGCACGCGCAGCTCGGCGGGATCGAACGGCTTGGTCATAAAGTCGTCGGCCCCGGCCGACAGGCCCGCCACGATGTCTTTGGTTTCTCCGCGCGAGGTCAGCAAAATCACATAGATGTAGCCGGCAAAATCGCCGCCGCGAATCTGGCGGCAAAGCTCCAGCCCGTTCATGCCCGGCATTTCCCAGTCGGTAATTACCAGCCGGCATTCGCCCCGCCGCAGGATATCGAGGGCTTCGCCGCCGTCATGGGCCACCTGCACGGGGTAGCCCGCCCGTTCGACGGTGTGGCGCGAGATGGCCAGCGAGACTTCATCATCGTCTACGATGAGCACTCGCAAGCTGTTCGTCCGCTGATTCGTGTTCATATATAGTGGCAGTGGTAACGAGGGAAAGTTGTATTCCGTATCGCGGTTGGTTCGATCAGGTAGATTCGGAGGTCCAGGCAGGCAGCTCGTCGCGGATAAACTGTTCTAGCCGTTGCTTCTCGCCGCGCAGGGCGACGAGGCGCTCATCGGCGTGGTCGAGGCTGGCCGCGCGGCCCATCCGTTCCAGGTCGGCGGCGATGCGACTGACTTCGGTGGCCGAGACATTGGCGGCGGCGCCCTTAATACGGTGCGCCAGCAGCGCGGCTTGTTCGGCGTTGCGCGCGAGGATGCTGCGTTCAAGCTCTTCCAGGTCGACGCCCACTTGTTGCTGGAATTTCTCCAAGATGGTTTCAACAAACTCCCAGTCGCCCAGGAACCGCTCGATGAGCGATTGGCGATCGAGCGGCGGGGCCGCGGAGCGTGCCGTGACGGCGGGGGTTACCTCGGGTGCGCGGGCCACCGCCTCATTCCGCGCGCCGCACTCCGCACTCCGCGCTTCCTTGCCGGCCACAAGGGCCGGGGCTACCGGGCTGGCCTGTCCCCTGTCCCCTGACCCCTGTTCCCTGTTCCCTGTTCCCTGTTCCCTACTCCCCAGATGCCGCTCCAACGTGGCAATCAGCTCGTGGCGGTTGAGCGGCTTCTTCACGTAGTCGGTCATGCCGGCTTCGAGGCAGCGCTGCCGATCGCCCGCCATCGCGTTGGCCGTCAGGGCGATGATGGGCATGGGCCGGCGGCCGTCAGCACGCGATTGTTCCATTTGGCGCACGGCGCGAGTGGCTTCGTAGCCGTCCATCTCGGGCATTTGACAGTCCATCAGTACCACGTCGTATTCGGCTTGCGACAGCGTTTCGACCGCTTCGCGGCCATTGGCGCGAATGTCGCAACCATAGCCGGCCGCCCGCAGCAATTCGCTGGCGACCTGTTGGTTGATTTCGTTGTCTTCAACCAGCAGAATGCGCGTGTCTTTCATTACCACGGGCTGGCGCTGGCGGCTTCGCGAGCGCGAGGTCGTCTGTCGGTCGGGCTGTTCGCCATTCGGGTTCGGCGGTTGTAAGGCCGACATCATCGCGTTGAACAGGCGGCTGGCGGTGATTGGTTTGCACAAGTAGCCGGCCACGCCTGGTTGCTGCGAGGGTTGGTCGGCGCGCTCATCGCCCGGGGGCACGATGACCAACACCGCCGTTTCTTGATGGGCG
>DASVHB010000610.1:0-14356 GCA_036379195.1 Pirellulales bacterium | reverse complement strand
GCGCTCGGCGAGACCGAACAGAGGCTGCATTCGATCCTCGACAACACACCCTCGATCGTCTATCTCAAAGACGCCGCCGGAAGATACCTGTTGGTCAATCGCGCCTACGAGACGGCGTTTGGCATCAGCGAAGAGCAAGTCATCGGGCGGCCCTCGGAGATGTTTTTCCCGGCCCAGATCGCCGCGCGATTTCGAGAGAACGACGGGCAGGTGCTCGAAAGTCGCGTGCCATTTCAGTTTGAAGAAGAAGTGCCGGTGGCCGGCGGCATACGGACGTTCCTCTCGGTTAAATTTCCAGTATGCAATCCGCAAGGGGAGCCTTTTGCCGTCTGCGGCATCTCGACGGACATTACCGATCGCAAGGAGGCCCTCGAGCGGTTGCGATTGGAACAAGAGTTTTTGAATCAGCTCATTCGGGAGCACGAGCGCGACCGCCAGCTCATGGCGTATGAGATTCACGACGGCCTGGTGCAATACATGTCGGGCGCGCTGTTGCACCTGGAGGGCTTGGCCGGCGATCAGTCCAAGCTGTCGAGCAAGGGCCGCAACTCGCTCGAACTGGCGGTGCACTTAATCCGCCGATCGATTGCCGAAGGCCGCCGCGTGATGAGCGGCCTGCGCCCGCCCATTCTCGATGAGGAAGGCGTGGTGCCGGCCATTTCGTATTTGGTTGCCGAAGATGCCTCGCCCGGCGAGTTGGTCATCCAATTTTCGCACCGCGTCACATTCGACCGGCTCGAACCGTTGCTGGAAGGCACGATCTTTCGCATCGTCCAAGAGGCGCTGACGAACGTCAAGCGACACAGCCAGGCCAAACAGGCCGAAGTGAAGCTCATTCAATCGGACGGCAGCCTACAGATCGAGGTGCGCGACTGGGGCGTCGGTTTCAATCCCGCCGACGTCTCGGACGAGCATTTCGGGCTGAAGGGCATTCGCAAGCGGGCCGACTTGCTGGGCGGTCAGGCGCGCATCGAAAGCACGCCCGGCGCGGGCACCCACGTGATGGTCGATTTGCCACTGCCAAATGGAAATCGGCAAAACGGGGAAAGGGGCAACCCGGCATGAAACGCATTTTCTTAGGTTGGCAAAAGCCCGCTCTTTTGGCAGCCGCCGATTTTTTGTTCGAGCAATACGCATTGCCGAACGACGCCTGTCTGTCGGGCGTGGCGATTGCCTTGCCCAGCGCTCGAGCCACGCGGCGCATGCTCGAAGTGCTGGTCGAGCAGGCCGAAGTGCGCCGCCTGCCGCTTGTACCGCCTCAGTTGGTCACGATCGGCCATCTGCCGGAATTGCTGTATGACGGTCCGACCCACGTCGCCGGTCGCCTGGCAAGGCAGTTGGCATGGGCCGCCGCGCTCGACGACATCGACTCGGGCATGCTGCGCCATCTCACCGGAGATGCCGAAGCCGCCGAGCGAAAAGCGATGCTGTCATCGCAGCGACTGGCGCTGGCTGAGGTCATGGAGAAGCTGCACGAGGATCTGGCCGGGCACGGGCTGCGCTTCGCCGAGGCGGTGGCCGGCGTCGAGAGGTTCGACGCTTCCGAGGCCGCTCGGTGGCGAGCGCTGGCGGCAGTGCAGTCGGCGTACGAAGCGCGGTTGGCAAAGCTGGGGCTAAGCGACGTACAGCTTACGCGGCTCGAAGCGATACGGGCCGCGACGTGTCGTGCCGAACGCGAGATTGTGCTGGTCGGTGTGGCCGATTTGCCGGTAGCCGTGGCCCGGCTGCTTAGTCATGAACAGGTCGCCGAGCGCGTGACATCGCTGATCTATGCCCCGACGGACCTGGCCGAGCGCTTCGATCGTTTTGGCAGCTTGCTGTCCGACGCCTGGTGCCACGCGGAACTGCCACTGCGCGATGACCAGCTTGTCGTGGTTGACCGGCCTGGCGATCAGGCCACCGCCGTCGTGCAAGCCATCGCTGACTTGGCCGGCGAATACGCCGCCGACCAGATCACGGTGGGCGTGCCGGACGCCGATGTGGTTCCCTACCTCGAGCGGCGTTTCGAGCAGTTCGACTTGCCAAGCCGGTATGGCGAAGCGGTTCGACTGAGCGAGACAGGGCCTTACCGGTTGTTGGTCGCGGTGGCCGCTTATCTCGATGGTCAGCGGTTTGCCGATCTGGCCGCGCTGGCTCGCCACCCGGATGCGCAGTTAGCGCTCTCCGCGGCGGTTGGGGCAGAGCCATCTCATGGCCCCGGCGAATCACAGCAATCGGGCGAATTAAACGGTGGCGCGCGGGTGCAATCGGCCGCAGACGGGTCCGCCTCACCGGGGCATCGCCTGGCCAAGAACCTTCGATCTGAAGAGCCAAGCCAAACGCGGCCAGGGTCTGCCTCGGCCACCGGTAGTAACGCCGATATCGATCTCCTAACCTCGCTGGATACTTATTATAGCGAGCATTTGCAAGCGCGGCTGGCGGGACGCCCGCTGGGACGCAGCCCCGCCGCGCAGGCCGTTGCCGCAATTCAGAAGCAGCTCGATCGCTGGCTCGAAAACTTCTCCGGTCAGCGGGCGCTGTCCGATTGGGCGCAACCCATGGTCGATCTGTTGCTGGCCGTGTATGAGCGGCAAAATCTCGATCGCGGCCACGCACACGGTCGGCTGATTGTCGAAGCCTGCGACAAGATTCACGAGATCTTGGTGGAAGCCAGCCAGCTCGACGCACATTGGGCGGGCCGCTTAACGGCCGCCGATGCCATCCGATTGTTGTTGCGGCAGATCGAAAGCGAACCGATTCCGCCGGTGCCTGACCAGGCCGCCATCGAAATCTTGGGCTGGCTCGAACTGCCGCTCGACGATGCGCCGGCGCTGGTGGTCACGGGTTTCAACGACGGGTTTGTGCCGTCGTTTATCAATGCCGATCCCTTTTTGCCCAATGCCCTGCGCCGGCAGCTCGGCTTGCTCGACAACGATCGCCGCTACGCCCGCGACGCCTACGGGCTAGCGGTGCTGCTCGGCTCGCGCCAGCGGCTCACGTTGATTGCCGGTCGCCGGTCGGCACAGGGCGATCCGCTCACGCCGAGCCGACTGGCGTTCGCCTGCCCGAGAGAAGACATCGCACGCAGAGTGCTGCGGTATTTCGGTCGCGAGGTGACGCCCGACCGCCCGACAGCGGTACCGCACGGACTGCCCGCCGGCGCGCGAAAATCGGGCTTTGCTCCGCCCAAGCCGAAGCCGCCGGAAAAGCCGATCCGTGAAATGCGGGTCACGCAGTTTCGCGATTATTTGGCGTGCCCTTACCGGTTTTATCTGCGGCATGTGTTGATGCTGCATTCGCTCGACGACCTGGCGGAAGAGCTGGAGCCTTCAGCGTTCGGCTCGTTGGCCCACGACGTCCTGCGCGAGTTTGGCGCCGACCCGGACACTTCACTACTGACCGATGTCGAAGCGATTTGCCAGCGGCTTGATGCCGATCTCCAACGGCTGGTCCGCGAGCGTTTTGGCCGGCACCGCTTGCCCGCCGTCGATCTGCAGGTCGAACACCTACGGCTACGGCTTGGGGCGTTTGCCCGGTGGCAGGCCGACTGGGCCGCGCGGGGCTGGAGGATTGTGAAAACGGAAATCGAAGTTCAAGGCGAACAAGCGTCGCTGCTGGTCGACGGCAAGCCGATGTTTTTGAAAGCGCGGCTCGACCGCATCGATCGCAATGACTTTGATGGACGGCACGTGATTTTTGATTATAAAACGTCCGACAGCGGCGAACCTCCCGAAAAAACGCACCGCGTGAACGGCGAATGGGTCGATCTGCAACTGCCGCTCTATCGCCACCTGGCGTCGGCCCTCGGCATCGGCGATTCACCCGCGCTGGGCTACATCGTCTTGCCGAAAGACCTCAAAAAGATTACCGGGCATCTGGCGGAGTGGGGCCAGGACGAGCTCGATTCCGCCGACGCGATCGCGAAGGAAGTGGTCCGCGACATCTGGTCGCAAAAGTTCCTGCCCATGAAGCAGCCGCCGCCGAAGTTTACGGAAGAATTTGCCGCCATCTGCCTGGATGAACAATTTGGAGCCTCGACGGAAGATGACGAAGAGATTTGAACAGACTGCCACACCAATGTTTCCGCACCTGATAATTCGCGCGTCGGCGGGGACGGGGAAAACGTTCCAGCTCTCGAATCACTATTTGCGGCTGCTGTCCGCCGGTGTGACCCCAGACCAAATTCTGGCCACCACGTTCACTCGCAAAGCGGCCGGCGAGATTCTCGACCGAGTGCTCACGCGGTTGGCCGAGGCGGCGCATGACGACGAGAAATGCCTCGCGCTTGGGGGTTTTCTTGGCGATCGCGACTTGACGCGGGCACGTTGCGCCGAATTGCTCGAAAGTCTCGTTCGCAGCCTGCATCGCTTGCGTATCTCGACGCTCGACGCCTTTTTCGCGCAGATCGCCACGTCGTTCGGTCTGGAGCTTGGTCTGCCGCCTGGCTGGCGGATTATCGAAGAAACCGCAGATCAGCGATTGCGGACCGAGGCCATCCAGGCCGTGTTGGGCGGCGACGGCAACGCCGCCGATGAGCAAGATATCCGGCTGCTGTTGAGCCTGTTGACCAAGGGCGAGGCGACTCGCTCGATCAGCGAACAGGTTCGCTCGCAGGTCAACGGGCTATACGGTCTTTTTCTGGAGACGGCCGACGGTGCGTGGAAGGCGGTGCCGCGTCCGACGCGATTGCCGCAAGCGAAACTGGATGCTGCACTCGACGCGCTGGCAACGGTCGGCCTGCCCGATGGCTCGAAGCTGGCTGAGACGCGCGACAGCGATCTGGCCACGGCCCGCGCCGGCGACTGGGCCCGGTTCATCTCGGTCGGCATTGCCGGCAAAGTCGCCGCCGGCGAAGACACGTTCAACCGCAAGAAGCTCGACGGCGAGCTGCTCGACGTCTATCAATCGCTGGTGGCGCATGCCAAAGCGACGTTGTTGTGCCAGCTTGCCGATCAGACCGAGGCCACCCACAAGCTGCTGGCCCGCTTCGACGGCCATTACCAGAGATTGAAGCTGCTGCGTCGCGGCCTGCGTTTCGAAGACGTGACGCGCAGCCTGGGGACGTCGCCGTTGGCGCGGCAGCCCGACCTGCTGGCCCGGCGGCTCGACGGGCGAGTCGCTCACTTGCTGCTCGACGAGTTTCAAGACACCTCGCTGTCGCAGTGGAACGTGCTCGCCTCGTTCGCCGCCCAAGTCATCGCCGGCGGCTCGTTGTTCTGCGTCGGCGACGCCAAGCAGGCCATCTACGGCTGGCGGGGAGGCGCCGCCGAGTTGTTCGATATGCTCGAAGCCGAGTGGAAGCAGTTGCAGGCCAAGTCGCTGGCGCGCAGTTTTCGTTCATCGCCGCCGGTGATTGACACGGTGAACCGTGTCTTCGGCGCGCTCGAAACGTCGCCGCTGCTCAGTCATTGCTGCGACGCCGTGACAGCCTGGAAGCGGTCTTTCGAGGAACACAGCACCAACCACGGCGAAATGCCCGGCTATGTGCGAATGGTTTCGGCGCCGGCCGCCGAAGAGCCGACGTCTCAGGGAGAAACCACACTAGCGTTCGCGGCCGGCGAGATTGCCCGGCTGGCCCGCGAAGCGCCAGGTCGCTCGCTTGGGGCCTTGGTGCGCGACAACAACGCGGTCGCCCGGCTGATCTACGAGCTGCGAAACCAAGATATCGCGGCCAGCGAAGAAGGGGGCAATCCGCTTACCGACTCGCCGGCGGTGGTGGCGGTGCTATCGCTGCTGCGCATCGCAGATCACCCGGGCGACCGCGTGGCGAGGTTTCACGTGGCCAGCTCGCCGCTGGGGGCGATCGTCGATTTTGTCGATCACGCCAGCCATACAGCCGCCGAGCGGCTCTCGCTCGAAATCCGCCAGTCGCTATTGACGCGCGGCTATGGCGGCACGGTGTACCGCTGGGCGCGGCGGCTGGCTGAGTCGTGCGACGAACGCGACGCCAATCGGCTGCTGCAGTTGGTCGAGCTGGCCGATCGCTATCAGCCCGAGGCGACGTTACGCTCCCGCGATTTTATTGCCCTCGTCGAGACGCAGCGGGTCGAAGATCCTTCGCGTGCCGACGTGCGCGTGATGACGATCCACCAGGCCAAGGGATTGGAGTTCGACATCGTCGTGCTGCCGCAGCTCGATAAAAAGCTCACAGGCCAGACGCCGCCGGTGGTCGTGGGGCGGCCCACGCCAACGGCGCCGATCGACCGCGTATGCCGCTACGCCAAGGAGGAATTGCGTCAACTGTTGCCGCCGACCATGCAGGTCGCCTTCGCGCAGTACAATGAGCAGCAAATTCGCGAGTCGCTGTGCGTGCTCTATGTGGCCATGACGCGCGCCGCCCACGCCTTGCACCTGATCATCGCACCCTCGAAGTCGAACGAGAAGCAAGTGCCGAAGCAATTCTCCGGCATTTTGCGAGCGTGCCTGACGTCGGGCGACCGTGTAGCGCCATGTACCACGTTGTTTGAAGCGGGCGATCCAATATGGTATCGCAAGGTTCCGGGTTCACGCCAAAGTAGCTCCGACACTCCGTGGCGGAGACCTGCGGTCGCCGCCGACGGCCACGAATCCCGCCACGGCGTGTCGGGACTACGGAAGGCGTTTCGCATCGAGCTGGCGCCGCTGGCCGGGCGGCGCCGGCGCGGGCTGGAACGCCAGAACCCGTCGGAATTGGCCCGCGGGGCAACGCTCGATTTGGCCTTGCGATTGCAGCTCGATCGCTCGGCGGCCACCGACCGCGGCACCGTGTTTCACGCCTGGTTTGAACAGATCGAATGGCTCGACAACGGCCCGCTCAACGCTGCGAGTCTTCGCGCCATCGCGCAGAAATTGGGAGCTTCCGCGGACAACATCGAGACGTGGCTGAGCGACTTTTTCCGGGTGTTGCAACAGCCCCGGGTGCGCGCCGCGCTGTGTCGAGCGCGATATACTGACCAGGCGTTGGCACCCTGGTCAGACCAGCCTGCCCTGGTTGCCGAACTGGCTGCGGCGGGATCGTCATTCGAGGTTTCCCGCGAGCGGGGCTTTGCCGTGCGTCATGCCGATAAATTGCTGACCGGCACCATCGATCGGCTCGTGTTGGTGCGCGCCCGTGGTGGTCAACCGCTGGCCGCGGAAGTGATCGACTTCAAAACCGACGCGCTGGCGACCCAGGGTCCGGCGGGCGAGGCGTTGCTCAACGAGAAATATGCTCCGCAGTTGTCGGCCTATCGCCTCGGCGTGTCGCAATTCACCGGGTTGCAGCCCGAGCGCGTCTTTACGCGGCTGTTGTTCACCGAAGCCCCATCAATGCCATGACCGTTGGAGAGGTTCGCCGGACGGAATGCTACTCATCGTAGTAATCGAGTGGCGCCCTAACTTCAGCCACATATCGCAGGAGCTCGTCATCCGTCGGAGCCAGATGATCAATTTCGTCCCATGCATCTTGCACCAGCTTGCCGTCAGATTCAAGGAAATCTGCGGACTGGGCCAAAAAAGCAAAACCAAGCTGCATGGTGGTAAGCTTCCGAGGAGGGCGGTACGATGCCATTCTACCAGCATCGGCATCAAGTGCCAAAATTATCCTACGTTAGCTTTCGCTCGATTGAAACGGCAGAATCCGGTTCGTAGAAATCGCCGCATGCTCGTTCATCGCCCTTCCAAGAACCTGGTGCTGTTACTCGGCGTGCTGCTGTTGGCGGCGGGAGTGCGATTGTACGCCGAGCGGTCGTATCCAAGCGCTTCCCGGCATACCCTGCACTTTCCGCCGTCGCCGGCTGAAGCCCAAGAACTCGCCCTCGCCGCGTGCCTCGCGATGGTAGGCTCGCTCATCGGAGCAGCCGTTGGCTACCGGTTGAACCGCACGAGCGCGGCGATTCTCGGCGCGATCGGCGGCGCATTGGCGACGGCCCATTACAGCTCGCTCGTCGGGGCGCTGATAGGTGGGCCGATCGGCCTACTCGTTGCCCTTTTGACACCTCGCCGGATCGTCGTCGCCACCCTGAGTTGCGCCGTCGCGTTGGCCATCGGCCTAGCCGGCGGCGCTATCGCCGGCGCGATGTCGGATGGCCCCGTCAATCGAATTACTTGGTTGTTCACGGCGCTCATGATCGTGGCGACAATCGCCGCCGCAGTTTACTTAGCGCAGCGGCGCGCTACAAAGGGGGGCGCCTCGTGGCGTCCGATGCGCGCGGTTGCGAGGTTCGTCGTTTTAGCCGGATTGGCGCTTGTTGCCGGCATGCCGCTTGGCGTCACTCTGGAAAGTGCTCGCCGGTTGCAGACGCTCGTCGGACACACGGATCGTGTATGGCGACCGTTCGAGGGGAGAGTTTTCACGCGAGGTCTCATCGGCGTCGATTTTTGGCGCCCTAATCCGCGTGCCACGAAAGAGCAGCTCATACGGATGACGCGCTTTGAGGGGCTCGAGGACCTGCGACTTGCTGCTCCTATGCTACAGGATGGTGATTTGGCCTTACTTAACGCGTGGCCGCGGCTACGCGGGCTGACGATTAACGATGCCCCCATAAGCGATCGGGGCGCCGCGCACGTTGCTCCTCTCAACTGGCTCTGGTATCTCGAGCTCAGCGGCACACAAGTTACCGGCGCGGGTTTGGCGCAAATGCCGATGGCGCCGTGGCTCGAGCACCTTTGCCTGAACCGCACGGGGGCCGACGACCAATTCTTAGCCGACCTGCCGCAATTCACGGCGCTGGCCACGCTGCAATTGAATAACACTGGCGTCACCGATCGAGGGCTAGAATACCTGGTAAAGTGTCGTTCGCTTCAGCGTATCGCGCTCGCAGACACCAAAGTGAGCGATGGCGGGCTGACTTTCTTGCTGGCGGCGCCTAAGCTATCGGGACTTGATCTTAGCGGAACGAAAGTTACCGATGATGGGATGAGCGCATTGGCCACCGCGACGGCACTGGACAATCTTGATCTCAGTCGGACGAAGGTGACCGACGCGGGGCTGGCCCAGTTGCGTCCTCTGACGTCGTTGAGGCATTTAACGCTGCTCGATACGCACATCACCGATGCCGGCATCGAAATGCTTTCGAGTTTTCCGCAGTTGTACTACCTTGATTTGGGCGGCACGCAGGTTACCGATGCATCGGTTGACGCGTTGGCGCGGCTCCCGAAACTGGGCTGGGTCAATGTGGCCCGCACTCGAATGACGCCGGAAGGTATTGATCGAGTGCGGCGCACGTCAGAGAATGGGGCGACCGTCGAACCTAATTCGACGGCTTCCCGATGACGCTATCACAGGCTCTTGGCTATGATTCGCAAGAGCCGCCGAAATCGCGGCGAGGATCGGCGGGCAGATCGCTTGGGAGGCTCCCCCGCGCTCCCGAACGGCGAGCGATCCCTACATGAACTTTCAGCTTCGCTGAGGGCGGTTGTTTTGTGCCGCCGGTTTGGTTAATTTGAAGGTGGTCCGCGCGGTGCCGCCGCCCCTGGACCGCCGTAACTTGCCCGCCATCGGAACTGAATTCACCCGCCCCGCAGTTCATCGCCACCGTCCGGGCTTGTCCCGGCGGAGCGATGATTGACCGCTAGAGACGAAACCGCCTTTCCTTTTTTTCCTCTTTCCGCGTTGTTGCCGCCGCCGCAGGCGGCGGCAACAACGCGGAAAGAATGGGGGGAGTTTCGGGTGTCGCGTCTAGCGGCCAATCATCGCTCGACGGGGACACGCCCCGTCGTGGCGAACGATAACGATGCCGCGGGCTACACCGAGAGACAAGCTCAGGAGAATCCATGACCGTTACCCAAGCCCGGCCTTCGGCCGATTTGCAAGCCGCCGCCAAGGCGGCGCGCGACAAGCTCGACGCGCACGCCTATGAGACCGTGCAGTGGCATTTTCACCCGTCGACCGGCTGCCCGTTCTGGCTCGAATATAAATCGCAGCTCAGCTTCGACCCGCTGAAAGACGTCAAGACCTATGACGATCTGAAAAAGTTCCCGCCGTTTCAAGACGAATGGCTGCGCGGCGGGCCGGTGCGGCGCTGGGTGCCCAAGGCATTCGCTGATCGGCCGGTGTACGTGTTCGAGACCGGCGGCACCACCGGCGTGCCCAAAAGCCGGATCTCGATCGACGATTTCCGCACCGACTACGAGCTGTTCAGCGACACGCTGCCCGATGAGCATTTTCCCAAGGGGGCCAACTGGCTGATGCTCGGCCCATCGGGGCCGCGGCGGTTGCGGCTGGCCGTCGAGCACCTAGCCCAGCACCGCGGCGGCATTTGCTTTTGCATCGATCTGGACCCCCGCTGGGTGATCAAGCTCATCAAGAAAGGCTGGATGGAACATCTCGAAGCCTACAAGCAGCACTGCATCGACCAGGCGATCACCATCCTCGGCGCCGGTCACGATATCCGCTGCATGTTCACCACCCCCAAGCTGCTGGAAGCGCTGGCAATGGAACTGGAAAAGCGCGGTTCGAGCATTCGCCAGTCGGGCATCACCGGCATTTTTTCGGGCGGAACCGAGTTCACGCCGCAGTGGACGCGCTTTGCCACCGAGGAGTTTTTGGACGGCGTGTACATGACTCCCACCTATGGCAACACGCTGATGGGCCTGGCTTGCTCGAAACCGGTCACGCCTGAAGAAGGTTACAAGATCAGCTACTACGCTCCGCAACCCCGCGCGGTGGCCGAGGTCGTCGAATTCAACGATGCTAACCAGCTCGTCAGCTACGGCGGAACAGGCCGTGTGAAGCTGACGACGATGACCAAAGAGTTTTTTGTGCCCGGCTTCCTGGAACGCGACGAAGGCGAGCGCGAGCCGCCGTACGCCACGTACCCCTGGGACGGCATCAGCGGCGTGCGGCCGTTCCGAGAGCTGGCGGAAGCGATGACCGTGGGTGTCTATTGAGGGGGCAGAGGCCAGAGGTCGGGGAACAAAAGAGGTCGGAGGCCAGAGGTCGGAGGTCAGAGAAGACGAGCGGAAGAGATTCAGCGCTTTGGGACGGAAACGAAGGCATGTTTCGGGATAACTCAAAAGCTGTCACCGAGGAGAAATGCCATGAGCTCGTTTAACTACCGCGATCTGCAAGTGTGGCAAAAAGCAATGGATTTTGTCCTGGCGTGTTACGAGGCCGCTGCCGATTTCCCTAAAACTGAGCAATATGGTTTGATTAGCCAACTGCAGCGTGCCGCGGTGTCGATTCCCGCCAACATTGCCGAAGGGCATGGCCGCCGTCATACACGAGAATTCATTCAACATTTGTCAGTCGCATACGGCTCACTGATGGAAGTCGAGACGCACCTGCAAATTGCCGCACGGCTTGGTTATCTGAAATCCGATCGCGCTGCTCCGTTGCTGCAATCCAGCGCCGAAATTGGCCGCATGCTCAACGGCCTGACTCAATCGCTTGAGCAACGCCTAAACGCTTCATCCTGAGAGCTTTCTTCCCTGGCCTCCGACCTCTGACCTCCGACCTCTTTCTTCACCCTGACCCCTTTACCTCTGCATGCTTAAGATCCCCGCCCTCCGTTGGGGCAAACCCTACGAATCGCTCGAAACCGATACGGTCACGCACTTTCTGACGGGCGAGCCCATCGCCCAGGTCAGCCAGGCCAATGGCGGCTTGCTGCAACGCGATATGCGCTTCGCCGCACGCGCCCGAGACGTGCTGCGGCAGATTCCCTGCCATGAATTGATCGAGCGCGTGAAAAAGGCCGGCGAGCTGTATCTCAACGGCACCCTGCCCATCGGCGACGGCCAGCAGTCGCCGGAAGAGTTCGCCCGGCAGCAGTCGGCCTCGACCGGGCTGCCGGAGCACATGTGCGCCGCCAACATGCAAAAGAACTATTTTGTGCTCACGCACATGGATCAGATGCTCGACGCGCTGACCCGCGGCCTCGATTTGGAGATTCTCAGCCGCGGCTATGGCGTCGAGCAGCGCGGCGTGGTGGTGAGCTACCAGGCACAGTCGCCGGTGGTGGGGTTGGTGCTGCCCTCGAACTCGCCGGGCGTACACACGCTCTGGCTGCCGGTCATTCCCATGCAGATCGGCCTGGTGCTCAAGCCCGGCCCGCAGGAGCCGTGGACGCCGTACCGCATGGCGGCGGCCTTCTTTGAGGCGGGCATTCCGCGCGAGGCCATCTCCATCTATCCCGGCGGCAGCGAAGTGGGCGCCGCGGTGCTGGCCAACGTCGATCGCGCCATGATCTTTGGCGGCACCGCCACCGTCGAGCGTTACAAAGGCAATCCCAAAGTGCAGGCCCACGGCCCCGGCTTCAGCAAGATTCTGCTCGGCGACGACGTGGTCGATCAGTGGGAAAAATTCATCGACTTGATCGCCGACAGCGTGTACTTGAACAGCGGACGCGGCTGCATCAACTGTTCGGGCGTGTGGGCCTCGCGGCACACCGACAAGATCGCCCAGGCGTTGGCCGAGCGGCTGGGGCCGATCGAGGCGCTGCCGCCGGAAGACCCCAAGGCCGGCCTGGCCGCCTTCACCGTGCCCGGCTCGGCCCAGGCCATCTGGAAATCGATCGAAGCCGACCTGCGCGAAAACGGCGTGCGGCACGCCACCGAGTCTTACGGCGCGCGGCTAGTCGAACGCGAGCGGTGCGCTTACCTGCGGCCGGTGGTCGTGCAATGCGAATCGCCCGACAACGCCATCGCCAAAAAGGAATTCATGTTCCCGTTTGTGACCGTGGTCAAATGCCCGCAGGAAAAGATGCTCGCGTCGATCGGTCCCACGCTGGTCTGCACAGGCATCACCGACGACGCCAAGTTCCAGCGCGAGTTGACCGACGCCACGCACATCGACCGCTTGAACATCGGTCCGATCCCGACGATCAAGCTCGACTGGTTGCAACCGCACGAGGGGAACATCGTGGAGTTTTTGTTCCGCGCCCGCGCGTATCAACTGCCGAAGGAAAAACTGGCGGCGATTTGAAACCGAAGTCACAAGAGTGCAACAGAAGATTTGAACAGAAGGCAACAAAGAGAACGAAGAAAGAGTTAGCACAAAGACACTAACCCGACGCGTAAGCGAGGACATTTGGCGATGATGCGGCAGCCTCGCTTACGCTTCGGGTTTGTGTTGTCACCTCTTCATTTCTTTCTTCGTTCTCTTTGTTGCCTTCTGTTCAAACTGTCCCACCCATCGAACATGTTCGTAGGCGAATGATTCCCTTTGACTTTCAGCTCCGCACACGGATTGTTTTCGGCCCTGATCGGGTCGAGACGCTCGGCGAATTGGCGGCTGAGCTAGGGGCGCGACGGGTGATGGTAGTGAGCGATCCGGGCATCGTGGCTGCCGGGCACGCCGCCCGCGGCATCGCCGCCCTCGAGCGGGCCGGCATCGAAACGCACTTGTTCGACGGCGTCGGCGAAAATCCCACCGACCAACAGGTCGACGCTGGCGTGGCCTTTGCGCGGCAGTGCCGGCCTGAGCTGCTTGTCGGGCTCGGCGGCGGCAGCTCAATGGACTGTGCCAAGGGCATCAACTTTGTTTATGGTTGCGGCGGACGGATCCAGGATTACTGGGGCACCGGGAAGGCAACTCGCCCCTTGCTGCCGATGATTGGCGTGCCCACCACCGCCGGCACCGGCAGCGAGACCCAGTCGTTCGCGCTGATCAGCGATAGCCAAACGCATGTGAAGATGGCCTGCGGCGACAAAAAAGCCGCTTGCCGCGTGGCCCTGCTCGATCCCACGCTCACCGTCACGCAACCTGCCAGCGTGACGGCGCTGACGGGCATCGACGCCGTGGCGCACGCCGTCGAAACCTATGTGACCAACCGCCGCAACGCGGTTTCATTGGCTTTCAGCCGCGAAGCCTGGCAGTTGCTGGCCGAAAACTTCGAGCGGGTACTCTCGCACCGCGACGACCTGGATGCTCGTGGAGGCATGCAACTGGGCGCGTGCTTTGCCGGGCTGGCCATCGAAAACTCGATGCTGGGCGCGGCTCATGCCCTGGCCAACCCGCTGACGGCTTTTTACGATATCGCCCACGGCAAGGCCATTGGACTGATGCTGCCGCACGTCATACGCTTCAACGGCGTCGAGTTCGACGGCTGGTATCGCGAGCTGTTGGAATATGTGCCGCGCACCAATGGCGCCGCTCGGCACGTGAACGCTTCGGAGGTGTTGGCCGAAGTGGTGGCCAAGTTCGCCGGAGAGGCGGGCTTGCCTGGCAAATTGTCTCAGTGTGGCGTCGATCGCCATCGGCTGCCCGAACTTGCCGCCGACGCGGCCAGGCAATGGACCGGCGGTTTCAATCCGCGTAAAGTGGGCGAACAAGAACTGCTGTCTCTTTATGAAGCCGCTTTTTGATAAGAACGAGCAGATGTGAGAGCCGCTCGCGACGCGCGAAGGTGGCCCATCGTCGCCTTTCGCTCAGCGTAAACAGCGCTGTCGATTTAGCCGGCGTCGAGCGTGCGATGTA
>DASVHB010000609.1:0-2324 GCA_036379195.1 Pirellulales bacterium | reverse complement strand
GACGTGGCGGCGAGCCATCGGCGGCCGGCGGAGGAGCCACCGGCGGCAGAGGCAGCCAGGGTATCAACGATGCCGTTTCCTCAGTTGCAGGAACCTGCATGCGGCTGAGCGGCACCAGCGCGCGAACGAACGCCACCAGCGGCGCCGGTTGCCGCACCGGCTCAGCGAGCAGCGGCTTGCCATGCTCGTCGGTCAACAGCAATCCCGCGTTCGGCTGCGATGGAAATCCGGACAAACGTAGCCCCTCGGCGTCAAGCACAAACCGCACGAAGAGTTGCCCGTAGTTGCAATTGCCCGAGCGCGGCTGATCTGCCACCTCGGCGGTCAAGCGGCATGCCAGCGATTCGCTCATCGAAACCACCAGCGAGCGGCCGATGACGCCCTGTTCGGCACGCAGCAAGCCGGTAGCTTCGACCAGCCGCCCCTGCTCGAGGCGGGCACGATCGATTTCGAGCGTCGCTCTGCCCGTCAGTAGATGCGGAAAGCGCGAGGCCACCAGCGATTCGAGATCGACTTCGCTGAGCACGCCGGTGATGTCTCCGCGCCAGCCGCGCTCGTCAGCGTCGATCCAAAGCGAGCCGCGGAACCGCGTGTCTCTCCCCAGCACGCTCTGCCAATCGGCCCAGGGAGCGAAGAGCGCAACGGGCAGCGAAGCCCCCGCCGTGTCGAGCGACACGCGGGTGCCCGCTTGCCGGGCGTGCCGCCGGCTGATCACGACGCTGGCGGCTTCGTCCATCTCGCCGCCGGCCAACCGAAACCTGATCGTCGCCGAGTCGCCCGCATCGGTCGATTCGATCAGGCATTCGACGTCGTCGTAGCTTTGCTCGTCGCGCGGGCCGCGCAACGTCACGCTGGTCGGCAAGACGCGCACCATCGATTGGGCAATGGGCAACTCGCGCTGCAAACGGCGCATCAGCAGCCGCACCAGCCGACCTGCCGCCGGCGAAACGATTTCGACGCTCGCCGGGCGCAGCGACAACACCGGCCCCGACTGGCCCAGTTCCAGCCAGCGGCATCGCAGCACGCGCTGGCGAGTTTCGGGATCGGTCAATTCGATGTTCTCGCAGAGGCAGACGCCCGGCTCCGGATAGCGCACACGCTCGATGCGGGCCTCGAGGCCGAGCAGCTCGCTGGCCCGCGCTTGTCGCCGCGCGACGTGACCGGGCAGCTTGTGCGCGATCGTCCACCCGAGCAACGAAGTCGTCGGAAGCAAGCAGCCGAGGCAGAACGTCGCCCGGCATAGTCGGCGGCGAACCGAAGAGTGCAAATGAAATCGAGGCACGGCAGCAGGCCCGATGGAAACGGTGATGGCAACGGCCGGCGATTCTACCGACCGGCGTCATTTGGTCCTAGAGCGGCCCGCTTACACCCGCGCCGCCTCGGTCGAATAGCCATATTGACGGATAAAACCCGCCCAGCGGCGGGTCACCTCGTCGCGGTGCTGCGGCGAAAGTTCGTACCGGTTCGTCCGGTAACCCTCGGCGGCGGCGACATACCGCTCGACGGCGGGCAGCACCTTGTCGAAGTCGTCCAGCCCAAGCTTGTCGTAGATCGTGCGCAGAGATGCCACCGGATCGCGCACCAGCTCTTCATAGTGCACCTCGCAAAACCGGTCGGCGTCGATCAAGTCGCGCTCGGCCTCAAACCGCTCGTACATCCGCTCGAACGTGCGAAAGACGTATTCTTCCAACCCTTCATAGGTCGGCTGCTGCATGCCGTGCTTGCGATAGAGCGTCTTCCACAGGTTCACCGTCGAGGCGAAAAGCACGTAGGGGTCGCGCACAATATGCACAAACCGGGCGCCGGGAAACATCTCCAGCAGCGTCTTGATGCGGCACGTGTGCGGAGGGCTCTTCAACACAATGCGCAGGCGACGCCGAAAGGTGATCTGCCGCAAGAACTGCATCAGGCCCCGCTTCCAACGATCGACCTGCTCGGCGGTCAGCCCTTCGAGCGTGAGGTACTCTTCGTCTTTGGGACCATTGTTCGGAAAGGCGATCGTCAGGTACGGCGACGGCAGGCCAAGATTGGCCAGCGCGAACTCTTCTTCTTGCGGACGGTCCCAACCGGCGGGCATGTTGTCCATCGGGCGGTGGGCGGGCAGCAGAAAGTTGAGCCACCGGCGGCTGAACGCTTCGCTGAACAAAAAATGATTGGGCACCAGGCACTCGTAGGTGGTGGGCGAAGTGTGGCGCTCGTCGAGCACCATCAGCTCGTGCAGCAAGGTGGTGCCGGCCCGCCAATGCCCGATCACAAAGATCGGGTCGTGCTCGATCGGCGTGCGGTTGGCCCGCCAGCCGACCCACGGCCATTGCCACCAACGG
>DASVHB010000608.1:0-28325 GCA_036379195.1 Pirellulales bacterium | reverse complement strand
TTCCACATCTCCCTATCTCCGCTCGATCTGCCCATCTCCTCCGACATAAGGGTCGAACCTCAACAGGTTGGAGAATACGGCGATCGGCCCTTCGTACTCTTCTGCTTCATGCGCCGCTGCGGGCGAGGCGCGAGGCGAGATAGGCCGAGAGCGCCACGTCGAGCGGCTGGTCGGTGCGCATCGGTACGTAGTCGATGCGATGCGCGCGGCATCCTTGCCGCAGCTCGCGCAGGTAGCGGTCGAGCTCGGCCAGGTACGCTTTGCGCAAGCTGCGCGGATCGGCCAACAGATCGGGCCAACTCTCCAGTCCCTTAAACAGCGTCGGCTGCCGGAAGGGAAATTCGAGTTCCGCCGGATCGAGCACGTGAAACAAGATGACCTCGTGCCGGCGATGGCGAAAGTGCTTCAGTCCGGCCAGCATCGACGGCACGTCGTCGAACAAATCGCTGAGCACCACCACCAGGCCGCGTTTTTTGATGCGCTCGGCCAGGTCGTGAAAGATGGGGCCGGTGGCCGTTTTTCGCTGCGGGCGCGATTGGCTCATCACGTGCAACAACTGCTTGAGGTGCGAGGGATGGCTGCTGCCGCGGACCAAAGTGCGGATTTCGCTATCGAATGTCACCAGCCCCACGCTGTCTTGCTGTTGCAAGATGAGATAGGCCAGAGCCGCAGCCACGCATTGGGCGTATTCCAGCTTCGAGAGCGGCGCGTCCTCACTGCGATAACGCATGCTTTCGCTCGTATCGAGCAGCAGGTGGCAGACCAGATTGGTCTCTTCTTCGTATTGCTTCAGGTAGAACTTGTCGGTTTTGCCAAAAACCTTCCAATCGACATAGCGCAGGTCGTCGCCGGGCACGTATTCGCGGTGCTCGGCAAACTCGATCGAAAAGCCGTGGTATGGGCTGCGGTGTACGCCCGACACATAGCCTTCGACGATCAGCCGCGCGCGTAGCTCAAGTCCCTGCAGCTTAGCCAGCGTCTGCGGATCGAGGTATTTTTGGTAGTTTTCCACGAGCCGGTGAGCTAATCGGTTTTGATGGACAGATTTGGCAATGCGCGGTGGCCGGGGCAGAGTCTAAGCGATGCCTCGGTGCGTCAAAGCCGGGGCATCGGCAAGCCTCTGCCCCAGCCACCTACCCTACGGTCTTATCGCGCACCTGCCGACTTAAATACTTCCGGCAGCCGGGCCGCATCCGCCGGTTCATCGGCAACCGGAATGATCTCGATCAATCGCCGCACAATATCGTCGGGCTTGATTCCCTCGGCCTCGGCGTTGAAGTTGGTGATAATGCGGTGCCGCAGCACCGGCGCCGCCACGGCGCGAATGTCTTCGCTGCCCACAAAATAGCGGCCATGCAGCACCGCCCGGGCCTTCGCCGCCAGCACCAAATACTGGCTGGCCCGCGGCCCCGCGCCCCAACTGACATAATCGCGCACGAAATCGGGCACCTCGCCCTTTTCGCGTCGCGTGAGCCGCGTGAACTTCAACGCATACCGCGCCACATGTTCGGCCACCGGCACCTTGCGTACGATCTGCTGCAAACCCAATATCTCTTCAGCGGTCAGCGTGGCGGCGATCCGCACCAGCGGCTCGGCCGTCGTCCGCTTGACAATCTCGTACTCTTCTTCCTCCTCGGGGTAATCGACAAAGATGTTGAACATAAAGCGGTCGAGCTGAGCTTCGGGCAGCGGATACGTGCCTTCTTGCTCGATGGGGTTTTGTGTGGCCAGCACAAAAAACGGCTCGGCCAGTTGATGCCGCTTGCCGCCCACCGTCACCTGGTGCTCTTGCATTGCTTCCAGCAAGGCGGCCTGCGTCTTGGGCGGTGTGCGATTAATCTCGTCGGCCAAAATGACGTTGGCAAAGATCGGCCCCCGCAAAAACTTGAACTCGCGCACGCCGGAGTGCTTGTCTTCCTGGATCACCTCGGTGCCGGTAATATCCGAAGGCATCAGGTCGGGCGTGAACTGAATGCGGCTGAACGACAGCGATAGCGCGTCGGCCAGCGTGCGAATCATCAGCGTCTTGGCCAGCCCCGGCACGCCTACCAGCAGGCAATGCCCGCAAGCGAACATCGCTACCAGCAGCTCTTCGATCACATTCTGCTGGCCGACGATGACTTTCGACAGCTCGCTAGTGACGCGGCGATACGATTCGTTGAGTTTTTGGACGGCTTGAATGTCGTCGTCGGGCAGCATGAGGTTCTCGGGGTGCGTTGAAAATGCCGCTCACCGCGGCGCGGCCATCTGATCGGTTTAGCATACACCATCGCCAGGGGACTCTGTAGGGAACGCCCTCCGTGGCGTTCCACGTCCCCGCGAATCTGCGCCGAATCGCCCTCACGGAACGCCACGGAGGGCGTTCCCTACAGACCTTGGCCGGGCCGCTCTCAGCGCGTAGGGTGGAACGAGCTTGCGAGTCCCACCATTTTCGGGCGGCGCCGCGAGCAGTTCACGGAACAGTATGGAGTCCGTTCCCAACAGCCCTCAGTCGGCGCGGCTCCAATGCACTATACTCCGCCGCCGCTTTTGGTTCATGTCGTTCCGGGCCAAGCGCCATCAGCTTGTCGTGGGTGGCGATGAGCAACAACCCATCGGCCACCAGCAGGTTGCCGCCGGTCGCTCCGCGCGACGCCAGGTCGATCGGCTGCTCCTGCCGGCCAGACTTCTGGTCGAACACATAGATTTTGTCCCAGGTGGGCCAATACACTTTGTCGCCGACCAGCACGCCGCGGCCCAGCCCTTTGGGCAAGCCTTGGACGGGAAACGGGTCTCTGGTGATCTTGCCCGTCAACACGTCAATCGACCACAGCTTGTCACCGCTGGCGATTAGCCGGCCGCTGCTCACGCCCAGCAAATGCACCGCGTCGTCGGGCCAGGGGCAGGGCCAGCCGCGCATCATCAGCCCAGTCGGTGCATCGAATGCCAAGATGTCCGGACAGTCGCTGGGGGCGGCGAAGACGACGCCACGGTCATAGACACACGGGTTCAAGTCGCGGTAGAAGTGCTTGGCGCGGTTGCCCAGGTCGATGGTTCGTGCCCGGTCGTAACGCGTGATCCACTTGATTTGCCCGTCGCGGGCATCGAGCGCGGCCACGGCGCCCAGGTTCGTGTTGTAATAGAGCACGCCCTCGGCCAGCGTCAGCAAGTTGTGCGTCAGTTCTTCGTATTGTCCTTGCGCCGGCGTTTCAGCGGCGCAGACAAACTTCCGCCACCGCAGCCGACCGCGCTCGGCATCGAAACACGCCACAAACGCCTGCGGCCGCACGCCGCTGCGCCGCATGCCCACATACACATAGCCGGCGTCTGCGATCGGCGATCCCTCGAAGGCCCAGGAAGCATCGTCCGGCGTGCGGCTCCAACGCTTGCTTCCTTCTTCCAGCAGATCCAGGCAGACCAGGAAACCCTGCTCCGGGCGACCGCGCACTTCGTGGGGGCTGCTGGTCACCGGGTTTCCCAGCCGAGCATAGAGGCGACGGTTGTGCGCGGTCATCGTGAACCGCGGCGCCCCAAAGCCGGCGCCCACGCTATGTGTCTTTTTCAGGCGTGGCAGCGCCGCTTCGTCGGAGTCGAGCAAAGGATCGTCGGGATAAATCACCGCACGATCGCCCCACAAGGGCCGGCCCGTGTGCAAGTCGAAAGCGCGAATCTCATCCTCACTGGCGACGAGCACGGTTTGATCGACGACGATTGGATGATAGCTCAGCAGTTGGTCGCGTTTTTCGGCGACGCGGCGGGGCGCATTGTAATCGAGCTCGGCGGGCGGCGTGGCCGGCAAATTGACCTGCCAGACGATCGTGGTCGCGTCGACCGGGCCTGGCGCCGCCTGGTTGCGCGCCGGCGAGCCGGCGAACGTCGGCCTATGGTCGGTCGCCGCCGGCGGAGGCCACTGGCCGCTCTCGTCGATCAGGTTGGTCAGGAATTCGGCGTAACGCACTTGCCGGCCGCCCAACCGCCCCTCGGCCGCGCCAAACTCGCGCGTGAACTCTTGCAGCCCGTGGCGAGCCAGCTCGCGCTCGCCGCACAACACACTGGCCAGCAACAGGCGCGCCCGCACGGCGGCCCTGTCCAGGTCGGAATCGGGATACACCAGCCAGGTGCCGCTGCCATCGGCCTGCGCGGCGAGCGTGAAATGCGACCAATAGCTGGCGGGTAGAATCTTTTCCCACGCGCCACGCGCGTTGCCCGGCTCGCCCCGCTCTAAAGCCAGATCGCCCAGCGCCAGCAAAGCGTCGTCGCCCCAACTGCTGCAAAACAGTTGATCGACCACCCGCCGCAGCAATTCGGCGTCGTGCCCGCGCACGCCCGCCTCATACCAGCCGCGGGCCTGCGCGTCGACGCGCTCGCGATAGAGCTTCAGCGCCTCGGCGGGCAGCGCGGCGATTTGCAAATGGCAATAATCGCGCACGCTGATGAAGCGTCTGGACGAGACGGCCAGCACCTTGCCGCCGTGGTTTTCGGTGACTTGTCGCAGCGTCTCGACGGCCTCGTCCCATTGCTGGTTGGCCAGCAGGGCTTTGACCTGTTCCAGGTGCGTACGTGCCGCGGCGTCGGCTTCGTCGACCTGCACGGCGTCAGACAGCTCGAATCGGGCCAAAAACGGCACCTGGGCCGGGGCGGCAAGCCCAACCAGCGGCCACGCCAGGGTCGCCAGCAGCCATCGCAAAGGCCAGCGCCGCGGATCCATGCGTAATCTTTGTTCAACCATGTCGGATTGGCCCCTTTGCAGTATAGACATCGCGGCGCGGTTCGGAAACGGACCGGTGGAATCAACCGGGTGGCTGCGGGCGTTGTGCCCAGCGGTTTGGCGGCCTCGTTGGTGCGAAGCGCCTTGCGTCAAACGTTTGCAACGAACAGCCTGCGGGGCGAAGGCGGCCGAATGCCGGGGCTGCCGCCAGACGCCACCCCGAAAAATAATCAAAAAACTTGCATCTTGCGGTTTGCGAGGTACGATGGCGGCAGTTTGGGGGGAGCCGTTCCCGCCACCTTTTGCTCGGGGCAGTTGCTCCAGTTCAAGGATTCCGTTATGATTCGCAAAAGCTTATTGACCGTCGCAGTTGTGTTTCCTTTGATCAGCGCGCTGGCCTGGGCGCAGCAAGCGTCCGAGAAGAAGCCGGGCGATTCCACCAAGCCAGCCGCCGGGGCCCCGGCCAAAGTCCGCGCCAAGGCTCGGGGTCGCCTGCCCGCCTATTACGCACGCGTGGTAAGCGGAGATCAGCGAGACAAAATCTACGCCATACAACAGTCGTACGAACCGAAGATCGCTGATCTGCAAGCGCAACTGAAGGCGCTGACCGACAAGCGCGACGCCGAGATCGCAACGGTGCTCACGGCCGATCAGAAGGCCAAAGTCGACCAACTCGCGGCCGACGCCAAAGCCAAGCGCGCCCAGAGGTCCGGCAAAACCGATGCCGCAGCGAGTGACGCGCCGGCCGATGATGATGGCGAGGATTCCGGCGCCGCAGATGCCGCCGACACGAAAGCGGCCTCGAACACCAAGCCCTAGGGGCTGACTACCGAGGAATAGCCCCAGAAGAGGCCGAGAGCGATCTCGGCCTCTTTTTTTGCGCCGACTGGCGTAAGCCCCGGCTGAGCGTTGGTAAGAAACGCCAAACATGTTGCGGGCGTAGATGCAGAAGGCAGGCCAGCCGCGCAGCGCGGAAGCATGCAGAGCCAGCCGCGTAGCTGCGAAAGCGTGTAGCCGTGGGCGCAAGCAGGCGCAAGCCCACGGTGCGCTTGCGAACTAATGATCCAGCCGCGCAGCGGCGACAGCGTCCGCTCGCGTTCGACGACGCTGTCGCCGCTACGCGGCTGGCGGGCGATGAGCGGCCGGTTTCCGTGGGCTTGCGCCCACGGCTACATGCCTCGGCCCCGTCGGGGCCAGATGAACGACCGTGTGGGACGTCCGCGAATTAACTGGAAATGCGATTTACCGATCGCCGGGCCGGCGGGCGTCGGCCTCCGCTTTTGGTTCCGCTTCGGTTATCGCCTTCCACTGCTCGCCGTCGTATTCAAATCTCAGCGTGACGACCTCGACGGCGAGCACCGGATCGGCGATCGCCTCGTTCACCTTGCCTTTTGGGGCGACGACCTCGTAGACGAGCCTCAGCGTCGCCTTCATCGGATTGGTGCGCAGCAGTGCTAGCTCAATCTCCTTTCGCGTCTTAAACTCACCGTCGGGTCGCTCGTCGGTGTATGCCATTCGGAAGTGAGCCACCAGATCGATGGCCGCGATGCCAGAATCACCCGCCTCCTCAGCCTTCTTGGCGTCGGTTTTCAACTTTTCGACATCTGGCAACGTAGCGGCGAGGGCGGGATACGACTCACGGAGCCGCTCGATAGACTCGGCGATATAGCTGCGGTCCAAGCGAATATGGCCGTCCACGTCGTCCGACTGCTTGCCCTCGTCAGGATCATAAAACGGCGCCACTAATGACGCACTTACCAGGCTTAGAATTAGCTTTTGCTGCGGCCACTTTTTTTGCAAACCCGCCTCGGCTTCTCGGATGGCGCTGTCCACCAGTTCTCTCGTTTGTGCCAACGACGAACCTTCATCGCGGCCGAAGTCGTGCAGTTTTTGAGCGTCCTCAAAGTCTGCGATTCGTTCGAGCAGATTTAGATCCAAGGCGATAGATCCGTCGCGCGCTGCTTCAAGGACTTCGATATCACTGAAATCCCAGCCAAATTCGCCACTTGGCTTCACGCCGAAGCGGCAGGAACAACTGCTTGGAGGCATCGCGAACGCAATCACCAGGGAGGGGAGGCACACTCCGGTCCGTATGGCCGCCCAGCCCGAAAACGCCGCGTGAGACATGGTTTACCTCCGCGAACTTAGGGGCGTTTTGAATCGCACTATGGTCAGCTTAGCCAATCTACGATTAACCGGTAGCCCTCGGCGATGTGCCGGAGTTGCGGGTGGGACGGAGCCTTAAACTTTCCATTGAGATCGTTGCAGCCGGGGCATCGGCAAGCCTCTGCCCCCGCCACCAGCCACCAGCCACCAGCCACCAGCCACCAGCCACCAGCCACCAGCCACCAGCCACCGCCTTGACCCAAACCGATCCAAACCGCCAGAATCGACCAGATGCAACCCAATCTTCGCCCGCTGCACATCGGCAACCTCGACATCGGCTTTCCCGTCGTGCAGGCGGCGCTCTCGGGCTATAGCGACCTGGCCATGCGCGTGATTGCCCGGCGGCTGGGGGCTTCGTACGCGCTGTGTGAGGTGGTTCTAGATCGCATCGTGCTGCAAGGCGGCCGGAAAATCCGCCGCTGGCAACGCGTGGCCGACGAAGAACACCCCGTCGGCGGGCAGTTGATGGGCAGCGATCCGGCCGAGTTTGGTCCCGCCGCTGCCGAGTTGGCCGCCGCGGGCTTTGATGTGATCGATATCAACTTTGGCTGCCCGGTGAAAAAAGTGCTGGGGCGCTGCCGCGGCGGCTATCTGTTGAGCCAACCGGCCACGGCGCTGGAGATTGTGTCGCGGGTGCGCGAGGCCGTGCCGCCCGACAAGCCGGTGACGGTGAAAATGCGTCGCGGCCTGGACGGCACCGCCCAGAGCCGCGATCTGTTTTACACGATTTTCGACGGGGCGTTTGCTCGCGGCGTGGCGGCCGTCACGGTGCATGGCCGCACGGTCGAGCAGCGCTATATCGGCCCCAGCCGCTGGGAATTCCTGGGCGAAGTCAAGCGGCACGCCGGCAACCGCACGGTGCTGGGCAGCGGCGATCTGTTTACGCCGCAGGCGTGTTTGCAGATGTTCGCCGAGACGGGCGTGGACGGCATTACCGTGGCCCGCGGGGCAATTGGAAACCCTTGGATCTTCAGCCACGTGCGAGCCTTGGCGGCGGGCCTGCCGCTGCCCGACCCACCCAGCCTGCACCAGCAGCGCGACGTGCTGCGCGAGCATTACCGCCTGGCCGACGAAGTCTACGGCGGCGAGCTAGCGGGGCGGCAGATGCGCAAGTTCGGCATCAAGTATTCGCGGCTGCACCCGGCGGGCGAGGCCGTGCGCGACGCCTTTGTCGCGGTCCGAAGACCGGAAGATTGGCAGGCGGTGCTCGACCGCTGGTATGCCGAAGACCTGCCCGGCTGTCATCCCGCGCCCGAGGCCATGAACGAAGCCGACTGCTCCGAAGCGGCCTAAAGCTTTCCTAGCAACGTCGGGCTGGGCCGAGCGCAGCGAGCTCCACCGCTTCCCGAGGGGGATGAGGAGATAAAGAAGGGGATGGGGAGATAAGAAAGAGGTTTTTGGCGCGGCGCCGGCCTCAAAGCGGGCGCGCGCCGTTCCGTTCATTCTTCATCTCCAAATCTCCTCGCCCATCTCCACATCTCCTTCAAATGATCGTGCATTCGGCGGGCGGCGACATCTCGCCCCTTGCGCAGCTCCCGAACGCCGGTCGAGTTTTTTGGCGACCTCGCGCATATAATTTGCGCGGGCCTCGCGCGAAGCCGCCCGGTGGCATGATCCACGTCATTTCCGATACCGCTCCACCCGCCGGAATCCTTAGCATTTGCGGAATCGCGCAGGCCGCCGGTTTCCATATCAGCCGGTTCATCGGCTCGGTCGTTATGAAAGGGAAAACTTTCTAAAGTAGCACCCCACCGCGAATCGAAACTACCTTTCGGAAGGCTTGTCTCGCGGCGGACATTCCACAACGAATGTGCCGACGCGGGCCGGGCCGCAGGGGGGACCTGCCAAGAGCGATGCCGCTGCATCGCGCCGCCGCCAAGCCCGCTTGGCGCGGCTGGCGCTTTCCCCCTGCCCGAAGCACGGGCGCCGTCGCTCGGGGGAAACGCAAAATCCGGAGAAGGGCGGTTGAACCGCCGCTTCTCTACTTTACGGATTTTCGCTGACTTCCGAATGCCCTGACTGCCGATGAGGACTGTAAGGCCGGAATCAGAGGGAGCTGACCAAAGCCAACGGAGTACAACGTAACGCCCCGACCCAGGTGTTTGCACGGGCTGGCTTGAACCCACAGCCGGCACGAAGGACCGCAAGGCCTTGCCTGAGCAAACAACAGGGGCAGCCGCTCCGATCGTCGCCTGTAGGCACGGTCGGCGCCATTCCCAAACCAACGCGATAGTAATTGGAGAGCCTGCGATGAAGGTTTTCACAACTGGACAGGTCGCCAAGATCTGTAAGGTGGCCCCGCGCACCGTCAGCAAATGGTTCGATTCCGGCCGGCTGAAGGGTTACCGCATTCCCGGATCGCAAGATCGTCGCATCCCGCGCGAATATCTGATCCGCTTCCTCAAAGAGCACGGCATGCCGCTGGGCGATTTGGAAGACGAAGCCATGGCCAAAGTGCTGGTGGTCGGTCAGGACCAGGTCTTGATCGAAAGCCTGAAGCGCGAACTGCCCCTGGAAAAGTCGTTCAAACTGGCAGTGGCGGCCAGCGGCTTCGAGGCGGGCATTCAAGCCGAGAGCTTCCACCCCGACTGCATCATTGTCGATTTCTCGATCGGACGGACCGAGGCCCTGCAGATCTGCCAGAATCTGCGGCGCAACAGCGAATACTCCGATACGATCCTGATCGCCTTGCTGCCCGACGATGGCAACTCGAACAGCTTTGACCGCTCGACGATCAACGAGACGTTCAAGAAGCCGTTCGACTCGGCCCTGCTGGCCGAGCGGCTGCGAACGTTGATCGGCGCCCGCAAAGAGCTGGTGCGGTAGCGCCTACCTGGCTGCCGGAAAAAAAGCAACCCGTCGCGGATAGACCCCCGCGACGGTTTTTTTTGCGCCGTTCAGGGAACGGTTGGTTCGATCATGTCTCGTTGTTCGAAAGTCGCGCCCAGATGCCTTCGAGCTCTTCCAGAGAGAGCGGTTGCAGGTCATGGAGCGGTGTGACGTCGTGCCCCAGCGACTTTTGCAGCGCTTGAATGGCGATTCGCAATGTTTCCGCCCGGCCTTCCGCCCGGCCTTCCGCCCGGCCTTCCGCCCGGCCTTCTGCCCGCACGGTTTGCCGCTCCGCGTCCAGGGCTTGCCGCTCGGCGTCCATATCCCTCCGCCTTTTCAATCGCGCCTCGTAGAGCTCCCGTTCCGGATCCGTTTGCGAAATCATAAACAGGTCTCCCAGCGCCCAGCGCAGCTCAGGCATGTCGAGCGGCTCGGGCACAGCTTGCGCGTCGAGCTGTTCGCCATGCCGCAAAAAGTAAAGCCAGCGGTCGAGCGGCGTCGTGAGCTCGTCAATTGCCTTGTTGAACTTCGGTAATTCCAGGATATGCAACGCCATCTGATTGGTAAAGAGCGTCTGATGGCGGCGCTCGCGCAGTTCGAAGGTGAGGTGAAAGGCGTCCAAATCGCGGAACAGCGGTGTGTCGACGAAGCAAACCGCGATGGTGGGCCGTAAGGCGGGGTAGCCCTGGCTTGCGTGCAATTGGGCTTGGTGCAGACACGCCCAATAGTAGAGTGCCCGCTCGCGAAACGCGCTGGTGCCCAGCATCTGCATCTCAACATAAAATTGCCGGCCGGTTTGATCGCGCGCCTTGAGATCGACGACGGAGAGCTTGTCGTCGTCCGAGTCTTTCTCGTTGAAGGGGTTGAGCAACTCCAGGCTCGTGATGTGCCCTCCTTCCACCGGCTCCAAGACCGCATTCAGCAGGCTCCTCAGCGCCGGCTTGCTCTCTTCGCGGCCAAAGACGTGCTTGAAGGCGTAATCGACCTTCGGATCGGTCTGAGTCTTCATGGGTGGGCGGTCCGGCGCTGCTAAGCAAGAGGTATGGCCAGCTTAGCCATTGGGCCAACAGCGATCAAATGCCGTAATTCGCGCCTGCGGCGGTTATCTGCAGCATTACAAACTCGTAATCGCCGGCGCATCGTCAAGCATTCTGCCCAGCCACCGCTCCATCGCCTTAGCCATATAGACGAGAAAACCGCCGAAGAGTTAATCGGCGATCGGCGCGGCGGTTAAGGTTACCGGGACTCGGTCTAACCGCGAAAACGGCAGACGGTAAGCGCCCCCCTCGACGGCGGCTCAGACCTGCCTAGAATGAGGCCACCAATGTCCGGGAACTTGAGCCATTTTGACGAACAAGGCGCCAGCCGCATGGTCGATGTCGGCGGCAAGGAGGTGACCGCGCGATCGGCACGCGCCAGCGGCCAAGTGCACATGGCGGCAGCCACACTGGCCAAAATCCGCAACCGCGAGCTGGCCAAAGGCGACGTGCTGGAAGTCGCCCGGCTGGCCGGCATCATGGCCGCCAAGCAAACGCCGCAGCTCATTCCGCTTTGTCACGTGCTGCCGCTTGATGCGGTAGAGATCGCGTTCTCGTTCCCTGATGATTCGACGGTGGCCATCGAGGCCATCGTGCGCGTGACCGCCCGGACGGGCGTCGAGATGGAAGTTCTCACCGCCGTGAGCGTCGCCGCCCTGACCATCTACGACATGTGCAAATCGATCGACCGCGCGATGACCATCGAAAGTATCCGGCTGGAAGAAAAGTCCGGCGGGCGCAGCGGACACTATCGCCGCGAAACTCAACAGGACCCATCATGAGCCAGGTCGTTCAATCCGTCTCGCCCGTGCCGCACCGACTGGGCGCGCTCTACGAGCCGATCCACGCCGAGTTGGCGCAAGTCGAAGACATTTTGCGGCGCGAGCTCCGCAGCGACTTTCCGGCGATCGACGAGCTGATCAAGCACGGCTTCCGGCTGGGCGGGAAACGGCTGCGACCCGCCCTGCTGCTGCTGTCGGCCAAGGCCGCCGGCGGCGTGCGGCGCGAGCACCTGGTGCTGGCCGCCGTGGTCGAGATGATTCACACCGCGACGCTGGTTCACGACGACGTGCTCGATGGCGCCGTGGTGCGGCGGCACCTGGAAACCGTCAACGCCCGATGGAACAACCAATCGAGCGTGCTGTTGGGCGACTTTTTGTTCACGCATTCGTTCTATTTGGCGGCCAGCGTGGGCAGCACGTTCGCCTGTCAGACGATCGGCCGCGCCACGAACATCGTCTGCGAGGGCGAGCTGCGGCAGGTAGCCAACCGTGGCAACCTGGCGCTGACCGAAGCCGAATATCTGAGCATGATCGAAGCCAAGACGGCCGAGTTGTGCGCTTGCTGCTGCCGGCTAGGGGCGCATTACGCGCAGGCCCAACCGGCGATCGTCGATGCCCTGGAACGCTATGGCCGCTACCTGGGCATCGCCTTTCAGATTGTCGACGATCTGCTCGACCTGGTGGGCGACGAGCACGTGGCCGGCAAGTCGCTGGGTACCGATCTGGAGCAGCAAAAGCTGACCCTGCCGCTGATCCGACTGCTTGGCCAATTGAACGAGGCTGACCGCCGCCGCGTCCGTTCGATTCTGATGCGGCCCAGCGAGCACGCCTTCGATTCACTGCGGCCCTGGCTGGAAGCCAGCGATGCCTTCACCTATGCTCGGGATGCAGCTCACGACTATGCCAAACGGGCGGCCGCCCAATTACGCGTCTTGCCCGCCAGCCCCGAGCGATCGTTGCTGCGTCGGCTGGCGCGGTTCGTCGTTGAGCGGCGACAGTGAGATCGAAAGTGAGAAGTGAAGAGAAGCGGTGCAGTCGATACTTTTCACTTTTCACTTTTCACTTTCTTGCGCGTCTCAGCCAGAATCGGTTCCAGCTCTTCGACAAAATCGCGCACGTCTTTGAACTCGCGATAGACGCTGGCAAATCGTACGAAAGCGACCTGGTCGACTTTTCGCAATAACTTCATCACCAGTTCGCCCAAAAAGCGGCTCTCGACCTCCGTGTCGAATTGGGCGCGGACCTCACCTTCGATTTCGGTCACGATCGCCTCGATTTGCTCGTCGCTCACTGGGCGTTTCCAGCACGCCCGTTCGAGCCCCCGCTTGATCTTCTCGCGCTCGAAGGGTACGCGCGTGTCGTCTTTTTTGACGACTTTGATCGACGGTTCTTCCACACGCTCATAGGTAGTGAACCGCCGCTTGCACGAAACACATTCCCGGCGACGGCGAATGGAGCCGTCTTGACTGGCTCGCGAATCGGTCACGCGGTCGTTGTCGACGCGGCAATAAGGACACTGCATGAAAGCATTGTATATCGCACGCGCCCGGCAATGAAATAGTCGTTCATCCGCGGACGATCTTTTGGGAGGAGATAGGGAGATGGAGCAAGTAGCCCCGGCACTCCGTGACGGGGATTCGGTCGCCTTCGGCCACCGATTATCTCCGCCACGGAGTGTCGGAGCTACCGTAGCGGCTTCACCTCTGTGGGAACGGCACGGAGTCCGTTCCCTACAGACCCGCCGATCAATTATCCCGTCGGCTCGGTGGCGGGCGCCGCTTCGTCCAGAGGCCCCAAATCGGGAATGGGCGGCGGCTCGAGGGATTCGTACTCTTCAGAGCCGTTCAATGCCGCGCCGTCGGAAGCCGCCGCGGTTGCCTCTTTGGGCAGCGGCCCCAGTGTCCAATCGCGCCGCTGCCGCGAACTGGGAATGTTCATTGCCTTGCGATACTTGGTCACCGTGCGGCGGGCCACGGTCAGCCCGTGCTTGGCCAGCTCGCCCACTAGTTCGTCGTCGCTGAAGGGGTTCTGCTTGTTTTCGTGGTCGATGATCTCGTGCAGCTTGAGGCGCACGGTGTCCCAGGCCACTTCGTTGCCCGTGGCGCTCACGGTGCCGCCGCCAAAGAACCGCTTCAGCGGAAAGATGCCGCGAGGCGTTTGAATCCACTTGTCGTCGACCGCCCGGCTGACCGTTGTCACGTGAACGCCCACCTTGTCGGCAATCTGCTGCATCTTCAGCGGCTCGATATACTCCGGCCCCTTACTCAAAAACTCGGTCTGATGATCGACAATGGCCTGCGCCACCCGTGTCAGCGTATTGCGGCGCTGCTCGATCGAGTCGATCAACCACTGGGCCGAGTTGATCTTTCGCTTGATCCACTCCTTGTCGACCTCGGTGGCTTTGCCTTGTTGCAGCAGCTTGCGATAAAACGGACTGATGAACAGCGTCGGCGTGCGACCGTCTTCGAGCACCACCTTGTATTTGCCCTCGTCGGTCACCTCGAGAAAGATGTCGGGCGTGACCGTCGGCGCATGAACGTCGCTGAATAGCGAACCTGGCTTGGGGTTGAGCTTGCGCAACTCGGCCAGCGTCTCTTGGATCAGCTCCATCGAATAACCGGTGCGCCGCTCGATCACCGGCAGACGGTTGTGCTCCAGGTCTTCCAAATGGCTGGAAATGAGCGTGCGCAACTGCTCGTAGCAGTGCATGCCGGGCATAAGCTGCAACAGCAGGCACTCGCGCAGATCGTGGGCGCCGACGCCCGGCGGGTCGAGCTTTTGCAGCACCGCCAGCGCTCGCTTGGCCGTTTCCAAGTCTTCCGGGCCCGAATTGGCGTCGATCAGATCTTCCAGGCGGCCAGGCAGATAGCCGTTCGAGTCGAGGCTGTAGATCAGCCGCTCGGCCATGGCACGGGTGCGCTCGTCAAGATCGAACCAGCCGAGCTGATCGCGCAGGTAGTCTTGCAGCGATTGCGGGCGGGCCACCATGTTGGCCATGGCGTCATGCTTGCGGTCGCCCTCTTCGGCCAGCCGCGTGCTCGAAGGCCGCGGCCGCTCGTCAAACGTGTCGGGCCACTCGTCGTCCAGGTTCAGCAGACGCTCAAAATCTTCCTCGTTATTCTTCTTTTCATCGACGACCAGCTCCTTCTCTTCGGCGGTCGGCGCATCGGGATTTTCCTGTTCGACCGGTTCTTCGGGCAGGTCGGGATCGCTTTCGGCCCGCTCCAAGCAGGGGTTTTCTTGGATCTCTTGTTCGATACGCTCTTCCAGCGCCATGATGGGCAACTGCAAGATCTCCATCGACTGAATCATCCGCGGCGCCAGCTTCTGCTGCTGGACGAGCTTCATTTCTTGGCCGAATGATAATCGCATATCAGAACTTTTGCCTTCCGGTTAAAGCGTCTGCTAAAATTTCTTTGTTTGCAAACTCCAACACGCTGCCCGTGGTGATGCCGCGGGCCAGCCGCGTGATTTCCAAGGGCGCGTCTTGCAGTTGGTTGGCGATGTAGAGCGCCGTGCCGTCGCCTTCGAGCGTGGGGTTGGTGCCCATGATCAACTCGCGAAAACTGCCGTGGCGCACTCGCTCGACCAGTTGCGCGATGGTCAGTTGATCGGGGCCGACGCCTTCCAACGGCGCAATGCGTCCGAGCAAGACGTGATACAAACCGCGAAACGTGCCCGCCTGCTCCAGAGCCATCAAATCGCGCGGCTGCTCCACCACGCACAACACCGAGGCGTCGCGCTTCGAATCGCGGCAGATCGAGCACTCTTCGTCCTCGGCCAGGTTGAAACACGTGCGGCAATAGCGCACGTTCTCTTTCACGTCGCGGATGGCGTCGGCCAGCGCCAGGGCCTCGCTTTTATGCACTCGTAGCACGTGATACGCCAGCCGCTCGGCCGACTTCTTGCCGATGCCCGGCAGCTTGGCAAATTCGTCCACCAACCGGGTGACCGATTCAGTCAGTACCGTCATGGCCCAGGATGAGCGATGTCATCCTTCCTCCTTCATCTTTCCCAGATTGGCCAGCGCCTCCTCAACGCCGGGCAGCCCCATGCCTCCGGCCAGGTTGCGCATGGCGTCGGAGTGCAGTTGCTTGGCTTTGCTGATGGCCTGATTGGCGGCGGCGCAGATCAGGTCTTCGAGCAGCTCGCGATCGCCGCCGGCCAGCAGGCTGGGGTCGATCTTGCAACTCAGCACTTCTTCCAGACCGTTGACCTCCAACTCGACCAGCCCTCCGCCCGACACACCGGTGGCCCGCTTGGCGCGGAGCTCGTCGGCGATGCCGGCCAGGCGCCCTTCGATCTGCTTGGCCTGCTTGATTAATGTGCTGAGATTTCCCAACGTGGCGAACATGATCGCTTGGTTTCCTAGGGGTTAAGACCTGATCGCATCGGCTTCGTCCAATCGAATCGGATAAGCTCCAAACAACTCGCCCGCTCGGCGCACGAGCGGATGCTCCGCTTTCTCGGCTAGCCGCTGCTGAGGCGTGATGAATCGCTTGGGCGACTCGCCGCTGTCAGCTGCGACCGCATCGCGAACCAGAACAAACTCGACCTGCATGGCGGCGCCCATCGCCTGAGACAAGGCACGCACGAGCTTGGCGTGGTTTTCGGGGCGCTCACAAAACGCCTTGCACGAAGTATACCGCTGGGGGAAGCGAACGACTAGCCTGTTAGGCGCAGAAATTGCTACACCCTCGCTCGACTTGGCCATTTCGGCCAGCAAATCACCAAGCTCGTCAAGGACTTGCGGCCAGACCTCGGCGATGCTCGCGGCGTTCAGCGGGCGGCCATTCGAGGGCGCGACAGTTGGCGGCAGGGGGGATGACAGCGTTGCTGTTGGCGTTTCCGCGTTGTCATTTGCCGCCACGCGCTCTACCCACTTTTTTTTTACATCATCGTCCGCAGCCGATGGCCGCAAGGCAGCCCGCTCTCCCCCGCCCCCGTGCTCCCCTGCTCCCCCTCTCGTCGTTCCGGCGGTCGAAGGCACAGCAGCCGGACGAGCTCGGCCGCCCGCCGGCGCCGCGCCGCCTTTCAACTGCCCGATCAGATTGCTGATCGAATCCAGGTTTTCCAGCCGGCAGACACGCAGCAGCGCCAACTCGGCCAAGATTCGCCCGTGGCTGCTGTACCGTAGCCGCGCCAGCGTGTGATCGAGAATCTGCATCACCGCCAACACCGTTTCCAGGCCAAGCTGCCTGCCGGCTTCGACCACCGCCGGCTGATCGGCGGGCGAGCTATAAAGCATCAACTCCGCCGGGCCGCCGGCCGCGGCGATCATCACATCGCGGAAATAGCCGAGCAGTTGATCGAGCAGGGGACCGACATCGACACCCTCGAACAGTGCGCGATCGAGGTCGCCCAGCGCCGCCGGGGCGTCGCGCGCGACCAGGTGACCGGCCAATTCGACCAGCCTCCGATCGCCCGCCGTGCCCAACATGCGATGAACATCGTCAAGCGTGAGCTTTTGTCCGCCGAATGCCAAAAGCTGCTCGAGCAGCGACTGGCTGTCGCGCATCGAGCCGGCGGCCCGCCGGGCAATGACCTCCAGGGCCGGCAGCTCGGCCTCCACACCCTCGGCCTCGACGATTTGCCGCAATCGCTCGGCGATCGATTGCGTCTGAATGCCCGCAAAATCGAACCGCTGGCAGCGCGACAGAATCGTGATCGGAATTTTTTCCGGCTCGGTCGTGCAAAAGATGAACTTCACATGTTCGGGCGGCTCTTCCAGCGTCTTCAACAGGGCGTTGAAGGCCTCTTTGGTGAGCATGTGAACTTCGTCGATGATGTAGATTTTGAACCGCGAGCGGCTGGGGCGCACGTTGACGTTCTGGCGCAGCGAGCGCATCTCGTCGATGCCGCGGTTGCTGGCGCCGTCGATTTCCAAGACATCGACGTCGTCGCCCGAGCTGATGGCCTGGCAGATATCGCACTGGTTGCAGGGCGTGGAGGTGGGGCCGTGCGCGCAGTTGAGCGCCTTGGCCAGGATGCGCGCCGCCGAGGTTTTGCCCACCCCGCGCGCGCCGGTAAACAGATAGGCATGGCCCACGCGCTGCGACGCAATAGCGCCCGCCAGGGCCTGCGCCACGTGCTGCTGGCCCACCAGTTCTTCAAACGTCTGCGGTCGATATCGCCGGGCGACGACCACATATTCGCCCGGACGATCGGAAGTCAGCGGCACAGCGGCGGACATGCGGAGTGGTTGGTTAGTGGTTTGGTGGCTGGGACACAGCCTTGGCGATGTCTCGCCGGTTCGAGCATGCCTTGGTCAATGCTTCCGGCGACGTTCCCAACGCTGGCCCCGTATCATACCACGGTGCGGAGCAATCGGGCAGTGGCCAGTACGGCAGTTGCCGCACCGACGACCACTTAAGCACGCTCGTAGCGGTAACCGAGAAACCGGTTCCCCACCGAACGTCCGAGCGGTAAAATCGCTCGCCAGACGAATTACCTTTCTGGAGAGACCCTCAATGCCGCCGCCGAAAGTGTTTGTTACCCGCCGCATTCCCGCGGCGGGGCTTGATCGCATTCAGGCCGCTTGCCGAGCGGAAGTCTGGAACGAACAACTCCCTCCGCCGCGCGACGTGCTGCTGGCAAAGATTCGCGGCTGCGATGGGGTGCTGACGCTGCTCACCGAAAAGGTCGACGCCGAGTTTATGGACGCTGCCGGACCGCAGCTCAAGGTGGTCAGCAACTACGCGGTTGGTTTCAACAACATTGACGTGACTGAAGCCACCCGCCGCGGCGTCCGCGTGGGCAACACGCCCGGCGTGCTCACCGAAGCGACCGCCGACCTGGCCTTCGCTCTGTTGATCGCCGCCGCGAGGCATGTGGTCGCAGGACATCGCTATGTGCTTGACGGCCAATGGAAAACCTGGGAGCCGCTCGGGCATATCGGCCAAGACCTGGTGGGCAAAACCATCGGCATCGTCGGCATGGGCAGGATCGGCTATGCCATGGCCAAGAAATGCCACGGCGGTTGGGACATGCGCGTGCTCTATCACGACCGCTATGCCAGCGCGGCCGCCGAGCGCGACTTGAAGGCCCAGCGAGTCGATTTCGACACGCTCTTGCGGGAATCGGACTTTGTTTCCGTGCATGCCGATTTGAACGCCACGACTCAGGGAATGTTTAATGCCGAGGCGTTCCGAAAAATGAAGCCGACGGCGGTGTTTGTGAACAGCGCCCGCGGCCCGCTGCACGTGCAGGCCGATCTTTGCCAGGCTTTGAAAAGCGGCGAGATATTCGCCGCCGGACTGGACGTGACCGACCCCGAGCCGCCCCGGCTCGACGATCCGCTCTTGCAGTTGCCCAATGTGGTGATCGCGCCGCACATCGCCAGTGCCACCGTTTCGAGCCGTAACGGGATGGCCGAAATCTGCGCCGACAACTTGTTGCTGGGGCTCGAAGGCAAGCCGCTGCGGGCGTGGGTGAACGCGCCGGCCTAACAGCCTATCCAAAGCGGGCGCTCAGGCGGGACGCCCCCACCCCAGTGCCGGTTCTCGGATTGGCTCTAAGGGCTTGCGGGGCCTGTGGCGATCGTCGCGCGCTGTCACGAGATGTTGATCACGGTCGGGCGCGAGCGCCGCAACTGCCCGCAAGCCGCGTCGATCTTGTCGCCCTTGCGTTGCCGCACCTGCACGTTGACGCCGGTATCGGTCAAAATGTTCAGAAAGGTCGAGAGCGCTTTGTGCGATGGCGTGCAATACGGCAGCCCCGCCACGGGATTATAGGGAATGACGTTCAGCAGCGCCGTTTTGCCTCGCAACAACGCCGCCAGTTGCCGGGCGTGCTCCGGAAAATCGTTCACTCCACCCAGTAGCACATACTCGAACGTGAGCCGTCTGCCCGTGTGCTCGAAGTAACGATCGGCGGCCGCCAAGATCGGCACGATGCCGATGTTGCGGTTGACCGGCACCAGCTCGCTGCGCAGGGCGTCGTTGGGCGCGTGCAGCGAAACCGCCAGATGGTAATGGCAGTCGAGCTCGGCCAGGCGGTCGATCGCCGCCGGTAGGCCAACGGTCGAAATAGTGATTCGCCGCGCGCCGATACCCAGGCCCGCCGGGCTACTCGCCACCTCCAGCGCCGGCAGCAAGCGGTCGAGATTGGCCAGCGGCTCGCCCATGCCCATCACCACAATGTTGCTCAACCGCTCGCCGGCTGGCAGCAAGCGGTCGAGCCGCAGCAACTGTTCGATGATTTCGCCGGTGGTGAGGTTTCGTGCGACGCCATCCAGACCGCTGGCGCAGAACACACACCCCATGGCGCAGCCCACCTGCGTGCTAATGCAGACGGTTCTCCGCTGGCCCTCGCGGATGAGCACGCATTCAATCTTGTGCCCATCGGCGAGTTCCAGCAAAAGCTTTTCGGTGCCATCGGCCGAGCGGCGATGGGCGGCCACGCCGGTTGTCCAAAGGGCGAATTGCTCGGCCAGCGCGGTGCGCAGATCCTTGGGCAGATCGCTCATTTCTTCGAAGTTTTCTGCTCGGCGCTGCAATAGCCAGCCGCTGACCTGGCCGGCCCGATAGCCCGGCAGACCGTGGCCGGCCATCCACTGGCGGAGTTGTTCGGAGGTTTGGTCGAGAAGATGCTGCACGTTGGTCATCAGAGAATTAGGGCGTTGCCTTTCATTCGGCGGAGCACCCATTATACCGAGGCGGGCGAGGGACATTGACAGTGGACGGCGAACGCTTGACAATGCTCGCACGAGCAAGCGCACCGAACCTTCGCCAGCCTATTCCAGGCCAGCCCATTCCAGGATTGCCCAGCCATGTCGATCGACCCGAACACGCCCCCCGCCTATGGACCCGCTCCGCGGCAAGGCGGCGGCTCAAAAATCTGGCTGTTCTTGGGTTTGGGTTGTGGTGTCATGCTCTTGCTGTGCTGCGGCGTGGGAGGGCTGATGACCTATCAGTTCGGCAAAAGCTTTAAGCCCATCACCGATCCGGCAGCCGTTGCCAGTTTGGGGCAAAACATCGCCAGCATGGATATACCGGAAGGATTTCGGCCCGCCACCGGGTTTTCCTTCACTATTCCATTCACCGACCAGTCGATGACGATGGTGGTCTACCAATCGTCGAACGGTCAAGGCGGTGTGTTCCTGACCGAGTTTTCCGCTGGATTCGGCTCGACCAGTCCGGAAGATCTTAAGCGGCAAATGGAGCAATCGTTAAACCAACAGGGCCAGGGCACCAAACAATTGCAGGTGCTCGAAACGCGCAGCGTCGAAGTGGTCATCCACGGCGAGCCGGCAACATTCAACATTCAAAAAGCAAAAGACCCCGGCACGAATCAAGAATATGTGCAAGTCATCGGAGTGTTCAAAGGCAAAGCGGGCACCGCCATGCTGATGGCCCAGCTTCCCGCCGATCAATACACCGAAGACGACGCCGAGAAACTGATTCGGTCGATCAAGACCGACCCGTAAGTGCGGTGCATGCTAACTGCCGAGCACGTCGTTGAGGACCTCTTCGGTGACGTAGATGGGCAATTGCGGGTCGCAGGTCACGGCCACCGCGATGGCGTCGGACGGACGAGCGTCGATCTCAATCAGCTCGCCGTCGTGCTTCAACCGCAGCCGAGCGAAATAGGTGTGCTCCTTCAGCTCGCTGATCACCACGCTCTGAAACTCGGCCCCCAGGTTGTCGGCCACGCTCACCAGCAAGTCGTGCGTCAGCGGGCGCGGCGATAAAACACCCTTCACGCGCCGGTCGATGCTGGTCGCCTCGAAGATGCCGATCAAAATCGGAAACGACCGATCGCCATCGACCTCTTTCAGATAGATGACCTGTTGATCGTTGATTTCGCTGATGATGATCCGCGACAACTCCATCTGCACGGGCATATTCGCACCCTTGAACCACTGACGTGCCAGCGAGGGCCGCGCCCTCCGAAGCTTCGATTATAGATTGCGCGTTGCGCACGCGGCTAGTAGCGTAGATCAGGCTTTTCCGGCCTGACGTTCGATCACCGCCGGTGCGCTCTGTAGGGAACGCCCTCCGTGGCGTTCCGGGAACCGCGATTCGACGTCGCGTCGCTCCGCGCGGAACGCCACAGAGGGCGTTCCCTACACACGTATTGCGTTGCATCACGGCTTTTGAAACTGTAACCGCAACAAGAGATCTTTTACCGCCGTCATGGCGATCGCGTCTTGTTCGATCGACCGATTCGACGCGACAAACACCGGCCCCTCGCTCGCCTCTCGCCCCAGCGATGGCAGACGGCCGTGACTTCCCTTGACCACCCGCGCGTCGAGCCCGATCACGTCCAGGTAATAGCGAAAGCCAAGCGTTTTCTGCAGCAGCCGCCGGGCGATGCGCCACTTGGGGAAACGCAATGAGGGGTCGATCACCAGCTCGGCGGGGTCGTAGCCGGGCTTACGATGGATGTCGACCGTTCGCGCATAATCGGGCGCCAAGGCGTCGTCGAACCAGAAGTAATAGCTGAACCACGCCCCCGGTGCGGCCACCGCCACCAGCTCGCCCGACCGCGGATGGTCGATGCCATACTGGGCCTGCTGCGAGCGGTCGAGCACCTGCTCGATGCCGTCGGCCCCGCGCAGCAGCCGGGCGATTTCAGGAACGTCAGCCGCTCGACGCACATAGACGTGCGCCACTTGGTGATCGGCCACGGCAAACGCCCGCGAGGCGCCGCAATCGAGCGTCTCCCAGCCTAGCGGTTCGCGCCGCACCATCAGATAACCATGTTCTCGTAGCAGCCGGTTGATGTGCACTGGTCGGTCGACCGCGGTAATGGCATACTCTGAAAGCACCACGATCTCGGCTCCGCGGGTCCGCGCGGCGTCGACCACCTTGCCGGCCTCGGCATCGACCGCCCGCAGATCGTCGGCGATGCGGCCATCATCTGGCCCCAGCCGCTGCAAGTTGTAGTCGAGATGCGGCAGATACACCAGCGTCAGCGAAGGCTGATGCTCGCGCATCACTAGCGCGGCGGCGTCGGCGATCCAGCGGGTGCTGCTGATATCGGCCGCCGGTCCCCAGAATTTGAACAGCGGAAACAAGCCCAGCCGCGCTTGCAGCCAATCGCGCAGCTCGGGCGGTTGGCTATAGCTGTCGGGCAGCTTGCGACCGTCGGCGGGGTAACTGGGCCGCGGCGTCATCGACCACTCGACGTCGGCATACATGTTGTACCACCAGAAGAGCTTGGCGGTGGTATAACCCGCGTCGCGCCGCCGGGCAGTCTGATAAAGCCGCTCGCCCCGCACCAGATGGTTTGACTGTCGCCAGAACCACACCTCGGCCAGGTCGCGGAAATACCAACCGTTGGCCACGATGCCATGTTCGCGGGGTAAGGCGCCCGTGAGCAAGGTTGCCTGAGCCGAGCAGGTGACCGCCGGCAGCACGGTGCCCAGCGGCCGTGCAAAACCGTCGTTTGCCAGCCGCGCGATATTTGGCGTGTGCGCGCCGATCTGATCGAGTGTCAATCCGACGACGTCGATCACCACGAGCGGTTTAGCCATGCAGTCTTTCGATTAAAATCCAACGATAGGTGGACAGCGTGGCTGGGGCAGAGCCTAAGCGGTGCCCCGGAACTCGCCAAACCGGGGCATCGCTTAGGCTCTGCCCCAGCCACCGGGCGGAAAGCAAATGTACGCCACGCGCTGGCGATCCGGCGCCTCGAAAGCGTATCGCAAAAGCTCAGGTTGCTCCATGTAGCATCCGTCCCGCGATGACTCGCTCGATTTCGTCAGCACCCCAAGCGGGCTGCGCTGAAGCCAGATGCGCCTTTAAGAGAAGCCGGGCGGTATGGTTGGCATCGCACGCGAGCGCCACCCGCTCAGCCGGCGTTTTGGCGCGAAAGATTTCGACCATCGCGGGGTCGAGCAGCTCAATGCGGCGGGGATCGATGGGCATGGCAGGCTCCTTGCTTTCAGAATATCAGCCTGCCGGCGAAATGGCCAGTTGTCCGTCGCAGCGGAACCAGGCAGTGGCGAGCTGTTAAGCGGATGGCTTTCCGGCCGAATCGATGATCTGCTGCATGGTGTCCAAGTAATGTCCCAGCGCCCGGCGGCCGGAGGCAGTAATGCGATAGGTGGTTTTGGGCCGCCGCCCGACGAACTGACGCTTGGTGGCGATGTAGCCGGCTTCTTCGAGCTTACGCAGGTGCACGCCCATGGCGCCGTCGGTGATTTCGAATCGCTTGACAAGCGTCGTGAAATCGAGCGGGCCTTCGGTCTGCAGCGCCGTGATGACGCCCAGCCGCACGGGACCGTGAACCACGGTGTCCGGCCCGTTGAAGTTAATTGGCGGCATGTTCGCGCTCCCGCGATCGTTGCCGCCGCAGATGTTGGTAGGCGATGATCGTCGTCAGGCTGAGTACGACCGATCCCATCAGTCCGATGAGCGCCGATCGGTATTCGGACGGGGCCAGCGAAATCAAGGCGCCGAACACCATGAGCGCCGGACCGGGAATGAGAAAGTAGCTGCGCGGATAGACCTAAACTCAGCGTTGCTTGAGGCCCCCGAACGATACGTTTTGTGCAGCCCAGGCAGAGCCCAGGCGGTGCCCCATTTGGTCTTCGCTCGGTTTACCCAGCCGCCACGAGCTTAACGGGATGGCGCTGCCGCTCGCTCCGGAACAATGATTTCACGAAGCCGCCTCGCCAGGTTCTGTCCGTGTTGTCTCGATGCCTGCGGAAAAACGGCGGCCTCGGCTGGCTGACCATCTTCGCCGCGCCAGCGGAGCGTGGGGACGTATCGTATTGTCGTGTCGCCATCTGAATCGGTGTGCGTCCGTTCGATGAGATCGACCGCAAAAAACGCGGACCTCGGGACTGGCGGTGGCGCACTGCGAAGAAACCTGGCGGGCAATGAAATCGTGTCATGCAGCCGATCGACGGACAGATCGTAACGCCCCGAAACAGCTCGGACCCAGGCGATCGCCGCCGCGGCGAACACGGCGCCCCAGGCCGCCACCACCGCACCGACCGACGGCTCAGCGTCTGTGGTAAAGCTAACTACAAAGACCAAAACGAACGATGTAATCAGTGTGGCGCACGCGGCCGCGACAACCGGAGACGACCAGGCGGGTCGCACTCGGCACTCGGTCTCGCGGTTCAGAATGCGTAATCCGGGAGGCATCTCGCCAGCACGCCGCATTGCCTTCAGCGCTAGTGCCCAGCCACCCACCGCGATGATGTTAAACGGAAGCAAAAAAAGCAGCATGAAAAAATCGAATGCGCTAAGGCCCGGCCGGAGCAAGGCATCGCTCGGATCAGCCGGGTTATAATACACCGTCACTTTGCTACCGAGTGGATGGGCTTGAACGACGCCCAAAGCGAACTTTCGGCTGCCGAACATCTTTGAATAACGATCTCGGCCTCCCGTGTAGTTACGCCCCGCTACTTCATAAGCATAGCGCAATTGCGCGCCGTACGATGTGCCGTCGGCGTCGGATTCTTCGGCAACTTTCGCGTCGGTGATGGCTCCCTCGACGGCGGGGAACGCGCTGGCGGCCTGTTGTCTGGCCATGTCGTAAAGGAAGCCCACGTCGAGAATCACCGTGCAGATCGACCAAAACAGCAGCCAAAAGCCGACGAAAGCCCGGCTAAAAAACGCCGCGATACGCTGGGATAACATGGATGTTCTCTCGCCCGAACGTGATTGTTTACGTGCCGATTGTAGCTTATAGCCGAAACACCCATCAGCTACAGAAACAGCCGAAACACCCACAGGAATATCGCGGCCAAGAGCATGGTGGCGGGCAGCGTGAGAATCCAGGCCAGCGCGATTTTGCGCACCGTGGCTGATTGCACGCCGGCGCGGTTCGCCGACATCGTGCCCGCCACCGCCGACGACAGCACCTGCGTGGTGCTCACCGGAAAGCCAAAACGATCGGCCAGGCCGATCGTCATCATTGCCACCAGTTCGGCGCAGGCGCCTTGCCCGTAGGTCAGGTGCATTTTGCCAATCCGCTCGCCCACGGTGACCACAATCCGTTTCCAGCCGATCGTGGTTCCGACGCCCAGCGAAAGAGCCACCATCAACTCGACCCAAGTGGGAGCATATTCGATCGGCCGCACCAGGTCGGCCCGCCAGGCGGCGATTCGCGCGCGTGTGCCATGTTCGAGCCGGCTGCCGAGCTGCTGCAGGCGGCTGCGGACCGCGGCGTCGAGCTCTAAAAGCGAGCTGCGCAGCTCCCAGCGGTCTTGCGCGGCCAGCGAACGATAAGAAGTTTGATGGGTCAGCAAGTGCTCGATGCGTTCCGCGGCCCGCGCCGAAGCCGCTGTTGCTGACATGCCGCGCCGCGGCGATTGCTCAAGATACTCGGCCAGGTGCTGCGCGGCGGAACTGGTTCGAGCAATCTCGGCGGCGTCTTGTCTCAAATTCAGAGCATAGTGTGCCGGCGCCAGCCCGATCAGAATCAGCATCACCATGCCCACGCCTTTCTGACCGTCGTTCGATCCGTGCGCAAAACTAACGCCGGTGCAGGTGACGACGAGCACGGCCCGAATCCAGCCGGGCGGCGCATCCTTGTCGGCCGGCGGCTCGTACAGCTTCGGCGAGGCGACCAATCGTTTCACCGCCAACAGTAACAACGCCGCCATGCAAAAGCCGATCAACGGCGACAACAGCAGCGAAAGCCCGACTTCGCCGGCTTTGCTCCAGTTCACGCCCAGGCCCGCGCCGTGACCTGGCAAAAAGCGATTCGCCAGGCCCACGCCTAAGATCGCGCCGATCAGCGCGTGCGAGCTGGAGGCGGGCAACGCCAAATACCAGGTGCCAAAGTTCCAAAGAATGGCCGAGCCAAGCAGCGCGAAGACCATTGCCAGGCCCTGGTGCGAATTGATCCGCACGAGCAAATCGACGGGCAGCAGATGGACAATGCTGAACGCCACCGCCACGCCGCCCAGGTACACGCCCAGAAAATTGCAAAACCCCGACCAGACCACCGCCACCCAGGGGCGCAGCGAGCGGGTATAAATCACTGTGGCGACGGCATTGGCGGTATCGTGAAAACCGTTGACAAATTCAAATCCACAGACCACCGCCAGCGCCACGCAAACGAGCAGCCAATGCGAAGGAGTCAGGCCGGCGAGCGTAAGATGCGGCAAACAGCGGGTCTCCGTAAAGTGGGTGGCGGCGATTTTACTCGTTGTTCCATGAACCCGCCACTGCCGCAGCCGTGGCGTAGTGTCTTGAAGTTGTGTTTGCCGGCACAAACTTGTATGTGGCACAGCCGCTCTTGGCTGTGGCCCGGTCTACGCCGCTGTAGGCGGCGAATCACAGCCGGGGGCGGCTGTGCTACATAGAATTTCTAGCACCACAACTTTATGGTACGACCCGCCGTAGGATAAGCGTCTCCGCTTGTCCCACACCGCTGGCGCACGGCGGAACTGCACCTCTTCACCCCCCCATCAGCATGGTGCATTGGGAACCTCTAGCATCAATCGGTAGAATGGCGGGACGGATGTTTTCTTCGTCGCCACGGACCAGACAAGGAGGCCAACATGAAGCCGCATCGCCACTCGCTCGTTTTCCACGTCGCCTCGATGGCGCTGTTGTTTGCGGTGGTTCCGCAATTTCTGACGGCAACGCTGGCTCAACCGGTCCCGCCCGGCCCGCGACGGACCTCGCCCGAACGACGCGCGCAGCGTGTGGAACGGCTGCGGAAACTAGGCGGGCAGATCGGCGAGATTGTTGGATCGCTGAGCAACGACCCCGCCTTGAACCCGCCGCGCGTCGAGGTGCCCAAGGTGAACGAAGGCATCGCCGCGCTGCTCGATCCGCTCTTGACCGAAGAAGGCGGTCTCGAATCGCTCCGTTTGCATTTCGATCCGGCTGAGACCAATCTGGCCCGCGACCGTGCCCGGTTGATTGGCGCGGCGAAGTTGCGGCGCTCGAGTTGGTCGAACGAACCGACCCTGATGGATGTTGATCTGCGGGCAAGTGTCGAACGCCGGCAAGACGGGCGGCCGCAGGGCGCGCTCGATGGCGGGGTGCGCGTGCAGACCGATGTCATCGCCTTGGGCAATCGGGCGTTGGCACGGTTGCGAGAGCGGCTCGACCGGCCGGCGCGCGGCGGTGTCTCGCACGACGGTCGGCCGAATGCCGACGAAACGTTTCGTCTGCGCACGCTCGAAAAGTTGGAGCGCACGCCGCCGCTGCTCGACATGGACGATCTGGTCGACATGCTCACCTATCTTTCCGGGTTGCGGCTGAACGCCACCAACGACCGCATCGACGAATTGAAGGCGAGGGCCGCGGGGGTCAACGACGAACGTCTGCGCGGCCGCCTTTTAAACGAGCTGGCCGATGTCCGCCGCCAGCGCGATCAAATGTTCGACGTGCGCCCCAATGTGGAGCGCGACGTCGAGGGCCGAGCCGTGGCGATGACTTACACCATGGTCAAATCGCAATGGTCGAGTGAGACCCAGATCGAGCGGTTTCGCCTGGCGATCAGCCAGCGCGAGCTCACGCTCAACGTCGTTGGCACAACCGGGCAGGGCCTCGAGGCCTATGCACTCTTCAAGCCGCTGGTTCTCAACACGCTCGCGCGCATTCAAGCCCGCGATCCCGACACGATGCGTTGGGGCCGCGGCCTGGTGGATGATTCGGTCGGCCGGTTTCGCGGCCTGATCGCGCCCGAAGAAGAACTGCCGCCGCAAGAATAGGAAAGCCCATGCATTACCTTTACGGTTCTAAACGCGGCGTCGAGCGAAAGCTCGTCGCCACCTTCGATGGCGAGCCGCAATTGCTGGCCTACGTCCGGTGGGCGACGTTGTCGGAGCGCGACGGAGTTTTCAAGTTCGAGCAGGGCAGCTCGCTGGCGGGCTACCAAGCATGGAGTCATTCCCCTCAGCCG
>DASVHB010000607.1:0-20248 GCA_036379195.1 Pirellulales bacterium | reverse complement strand
CGTAAAATGGCGGCGTAGACCTGCCGGAAATCGAGCGACATTCTCAGATCGCCGCCGACCAGGTCGGCCAGATTGGGCGTGGCGCCGTGCAGTCCGGCACGCACCCGAGAGCCGGCCAAAAACACCGGCCCGGCGGTGCCGTGATCGGTGCCTTGCGAGGCGTTTTCCGCCACCCGCCGGCCAAACTCGCTGAAGCAGAGCACGAGCACCCGGTCATCGAGCCCGGCGGTTTTCAGGTCGTCTAAAAACGCCTTCAGCGCCTCGCTCAGCTCACGCAGCAGCCGGCCCTGCGTGGACAGTTGCACTGCGTGCGTGTCGTAGCCGCGATGCACCGCGTAATACACCCGCGTGGGCATGTCGGCCTCGATCAGCCGGGCGACCATCGCCAGGTGCTGCGCCAATTCGCTGCTCGGATAGCTCGCTTTGCCGCGCTCGCGGCCCGCGGCGGCGGTCACGCGGTCGGCGGTCGTATAGGCGTCGAGCGTCGCGCGGCGCACGAAGTCGGCCAAGCCATCGCCGGCCTCGTCGCCCCGCGTGTCCGAATGTTCGCGGGCCGCTGGGTTCTGAATCGCCAGCTCATCGAGCCGCGAAAAACTGGCGGCAATCGAGCGTCTTGCCACCAACGCACCGGGCAGGGCGCCATCGCCCACGAGCATGGCCGAGGCCGAGTTGCTCGGCGGCGCTTCGTCGAGCGCCCGACCAATCCAACCGTAGCTCTTATGGTCTGCCCGATCGAACCGGGCGGTATGCCAGATGGCCATGCTCACGTCGTGCGAGCGATTGGGGTTGGGATAACCCACGCCCTGCACGATGGCCAGCCGCCCGCTTTCGACCAGATCGGCCGCCGCGCGCATGGTGGGATGCAGGGCAACGTCGTCGCTGAGCTTGTGCAGGTTCGCCACGTTCAGCCGCAGTTTGTCGCGATGTTTGGCATAACCCTCGTCGCGGTAGGGCACGACGGTATTCACGCCATCGTTGCCGCCGTCGAGTTGAACGACCACCAGAATGCGGTCGTCTTTCTTCTCTTCCGCCGCTCTTGCCAATCGTTGCAAAAAGCCCGGCACGGTCGGCGCCAGTGCGATCAGCGACGAACGCCGCAGTAAATCACGTCGATCGAGCATGGTGATGATCTCCTTTCAAGTGGTGGCTGGTGTCTGAGGCAGACGCTCCATTGTCGCCTTTCGCTCCGCGAAAGTAGCGCTTTTTTCGCGGAGCGAAAAGCGACAATGCAGCGCTCGTTTCGCGGAGCGAAAAGCGACAATAGCTCACACGTCTGTTTATCCAACTTGTGCCTTCGGCGAGCTCAGCACCGCCGCGACCAACTGCCCAGCGTCGCCCGCCTTGATCACTTCGTTATCCTCCTCATTCCACATGAGCCGTTGCAACATCCCGCCAAACTGCTCCTGCGTCTCGCAGCCATGCCGCCGCCCCAGCTTCACCCAGTCGGGCGGCATGGCGGCGGATTGCAAACCGCCCTCGGCGAGCCGCGCGGCGAAGTTGCCTCGGGCAATCAGCGATCGCGTGTTCAGCCATGCCCGACCGCCGGCCCAGCCAAACACGTTGGGCGGCTCGAACAAATCTTGCCCCAAGGCCGCGGTCCATTCGGCCAAGACGATGGTGCTGGGCGGCGGATCGAACATTTCCAACGCCCGGACCGATCCCACCACAAACTGCGCCGGCCCCAGCACGCGGTTGCCGATATTCGCGTCGTCAAAAAACTCGTTCGACCTCAATACCGTTCCCACCGCCCAGGCAATGTCGAGCTTTCGTTCGCGCAGCCCGGCGGCCAATGCCTCGACCGTCTCGTCGTTGGCCGCGCCTTCGCCCATGAGCATTTTGCAGACGCGCCGCGCGAGCCGCCGCGAGGTGGCCGGCTGATCGAGCAGCAGCTTTACGAGATCGTCGCCGCGCCACCGCCCCGCGCCGCCCAAAATCGTCTTTTCGCCGTCGTCGTGATAATCGGCCACCTCGCGGAATTCGCGGTTTTTCACGGTCCAGCCGGTGAGTGCCCGGGCCGCCTCCTTGACGTCGTTCTCGGAATAATTGCCCACGCCCAGCGAGAACAACTCCATCAGCTCTCGCGCCAGGTTTTCGTTGGGATGTTCGCGGCGGTTGGAGTCGGCGTCGAGCCAGACGAGCAAGGCCGGATCTTTGACCGCGCGAGCGAGCAGTTCGCCGAACGGCGCTCGGGCGTATTGCCTTAGCAGGTCGTTCTGCCGTCGCATGAGCGAGACGTCTTCCACCTTGCGGTTGCTGGTGGCGAAGTGGTTATGCCACAAGAGCGTCAGCCGTTCGCCCAGCGGGTCGGGCGAAAACAACATGCGATAAATCCACCACGCCTTCAGCCGATGAATGCTGCCAGAGGCCACCGCCGCGTCGCACAGCAAGCGCGAGGTGTCTTCAAACGCCTCGGGCACGCCTGTCGAGTAAGCTCTGCCGGCCAGCAGCCGATCGATAGCCGCTTGCGGTCCGTCGTTCAGATCGCGTTGTAGCTCGTCCCACGTGGCCGCGAACCCCGCCCTGCGGTGCAGGTGTACCACCCGCCGCAGATTCCACGGCCGCCGTTCATCAGGAAGATACGGTTGGAGCACAGAAGTCATGGGCAGTAGGGTGGGCCGAGCGCAGCGAGTCCCACCATCAAGGGCGATATATCTTATTTAACCGCGAACGACACGAAGAGGACGCTTTGAACAGAAGGTAGCGAAGGAAACAAAGGAAGAATGAAACCGGAATGAATTCCGTTCCACCACTCGGCATGGTACGATAGCAACGACGGAATTAGTCAGGAGATTGCAGCATGTCATATCAATTTCCGCCTGATGTTGAGCGGGCTGTCGAGGCTTGGAAGGCGTCGGGCAGGTATGGCTCGACCGATGACGTGCTCCGCGATGCGTTGCAAGCGCTGAGCGAGCAGGACGACGATTTGAAAGCGGTTCGCGAAGCGGTGGCCGCGCTGCGTGCGGGTGATCCGGGCGTGCCGGTGGCAAAGGTATTTGAGAAACTTCGCAAGAAGCACGGTTTGCGTAACGGCGATGTTACGAGCGCTTCGTGATTCAACACGGGCGTGCATCCCGATTCCGCGCAAGTGTCTGCCATGCCGCCGGCTTGCGCGGCTGGTTGCTGACGTTGGTTTCTAACAACGTCGGCGCGCCAACCGCTTCTTCCGCCGCCGGCCTGTCCGCCTGCGGCGGGCAGGCCGGCGGCGGCGAAACGATGATGTGGCGCGTCAGTGTGACGTAGACCGCGAGCGTGAAACTCCAGCCGGGCAAGCCGGCGGCATCTCACGCGCGGAATCGTCGCGGACGTCTCTCCAGCGCCTGTTGCAGCCATTCGACGAGCGCTCATCATTTCAGTCATTCCGTTCATTCGTGGCTGCATTTCTCGCATCGCTGGACTCCCTGCGCTCGGCCCGCCTACTTATCGATGATCCCGCCGCTCATCGCAGTTGCCTCGTCTTGATGTCACCCAGTTCGAGCTTTTGCCCGGTCTGGAGCGTCCGCTGATCGTCGCTCAGGTGCGCCCGGAAATAGTGATCGTCTTGCTTGAAGTCGAGCGCGAATCGCTCGCCCGGCACGATGTCGCCGATCTGAAAGCGCCCGTCGGCGTCGGTCTTGACCGCCGGTTGATCAAGAGTGGCAAAGCGGTCAAGCTCGCGCGCGATCGCACGGGCATAATTGATCTGCACCACCGCGTCGGCCACCGGCGCGCCGCTCTCATCGAGCGCCCGGCCCGCGATGCTGGCGGCGGCGCCCAGCCGAACGGTGACGATTTCGTGCTCGTCGCCCGTCAACGTCACGCCGCCGGCCAAGTGGCGTTCGGGGTGCAGAAGGCACAATCGCCGGGGCCGATCCTCGCCCAGTGCGTAGACGGTGCAGACCGGCTCGTCGATTTTGTACGTGATCGGCCACGATTCCGTCACGCCGGCCACGAACGCGCCCGTCAGCGGACCGCCTTGCTCGTCTTCGATGGCGATCTGCGCCGTCTTGCCCGGATCGACCGGCAAGTCGCACGTCAGTTCCGTGGCATCGGGCGAGGCATCGATGACCTTGGCAGCGTTCTCGATCGAGAGCGACTCAATCGAGTTATCGGCCGCGGTGAAAACCACTCCATCGTCGTCTTCGGTAGGGGCGACGCGCTCTCGATCATCTTTAGTTAAGCTGGCAATGCGGTAGGGTTTGATCGCACGCTCACCGACTCGCGCCTCGCCTCCATGTACTTGAGCCGTCAGTACGCCCGGACCGGGGATGATGACCAGACGAAAGCGCCCCTCGGCATCGACCCCGTGCATGGTACGATCGTGGAGATAGCCATCGAATCCAGCCTGATTGACAAAGCTGTTGCCCGGCAAGGGGACGAAACGAACGCCACTGTCCAGGCCGCGCTCGGTCGCCTGGTCGTAGACTCGTCCTTTCACAACGATGCCATGTTTTAGCTCAACATCGATCTTGGTGACGGTTTCAGCCGGCGCCGGTGGCACGCTCAACGTGCGGGGCAGCAGATCGGTTTCCTCCGGCGGCGCAACGCCCAAGAGCGCCTCTTGATGGCGCGGCAGGCCGCGTAATTCATACTGGCCGTCGGCGCCCGTGACGGCGGAGACCGTATGCCCCCATCCGCCGGCAAACGATGACACGACCGCCCCGACGACCGGCGTCCGGCTGGGCGCCGTAAATACCGCGCCGCGAAGGACCCATTCGGCCTCGGCGACGAAATCGACCACCGGCCCGCACAGGCGCGGCACGTTCGTGCGTTTTCGCATTTGCGGAAGCATGCCGTTGAGCATGGCTTGGTTAAATTCCGCGGCTTCGAATCCCGGCCGATTGACGACGCGAATTTCATCCGACATAAAACCGCGCGGGGCGATCTCGACCTCGGCAACTCGCTCGACTCCCACGCCCGATAGCTCGAACCGCCCCTGAGCGTCGGTAACCGCGCCGACGATGGCGCCGAGCGGCGCGTACAGCCGACGATCCAGCTTGTTCCAGGCCAGGTTCCAATCTTGCTTGAACGCCCGCAGAAAACCGTCAACATTGCGCGTGCTGGAGTCGAGCACCGCGTTGACCGCCACGCGCGCTCCCACCACTGCGCGGCCTTCGGTGTCGGTCAGTCGGCCGCGAATCGGGTTGTCGGCGACCAACCGCAAGGTAATTTCGTCGGGCTGTTCATCGCGCTTCACGTCGAGCCAAGCCAGGCCATAGCCGCCTTTCAGCGCAAGCAAGCTAAGCGGGTGCCGCGCCTTTGGCCGATCTTCAGCAGCCAGCCGCAACTCGAACCGTCCAGTCGCATCGGTTTCTGCCCGCTTGCGGTATTCAATGTCGTCTGAAGCTCGCGGCGGCCAGACATGGATTGTCGGCCAATAAAGGGCCGCCCCCGCCGCCGGCACACCCTCGGGCAGCAGTACTCGCCCGCCAAGCGTGATCGGGGCGTCCGACGAGGCGCGCGGTGCGGCGGTATTGCCTTCGTTGTTGCGAGGCATGGTTTCTTTCGCTCCCTGGCCTGTGCCAGCTTTTGGTGGCACGGCTGTGCCTTGCGCTGCCGAATTCACAGCCGATGCTTGCTCCCTTTCACCGGAGGGCTTCAGCCGCACTTCGCCGAGATCTTTGACTTCACCGGAAGCCACGATGATCTTCCGCTGAAGAAAGCTCGCGCCACTGCCTAAGGCCAGGTCGTAGCTCAGGCCGGGCACCAGAGTATCGATTCGGAACCGCCCTTCGCCGTCAGTCTCCAATGCGAAATCGTGGGGAAAGTATCCGCTTCGCCCGAGAGAAAGCTTCGCTGCCGGCATCGGCTCACCGTCGTCATCGAGTAGACGACCGGTCAGCGAACCGCAGGGCGCGAGCCGCACTTCGATCGGTTGCGTCTCGTCGCCGGTGACTCGACGCAACGCGCCGAGCCGCCGCGCGCGATGCTCGAAGATCAGCTCGCCGGGCCGCCGCGGATCGAGACCCGTGAGCGAAAATTGCGGCGCGTCGAGCAGTTCGGGAGCAATCGGGTTTTGCGGTCCGCGCAGCTTTACGCCGGCCAGCGGCGCGCCGGCGGGATCGACCACCGTGCCGGTCAGCGTGCGGCCCGCCTCGACCGAAGCGTCGACCGTAAGCTCAGTCGCATCCTCGGCTGGGTTGATGAGCATTAGCGCGTGATAGAGTTTTTGCATCTGCGGGCGCGGGCCAAAATTGCCCGATTCGACCATCAGCGAGTTCTCGTCGCCGTGATTCTGGCCGTCGCCGAAGAAGCGGTCGATGTCGTCGCGACTGAGGTAAGCGGGGGCGTGCTGTTTTGAGGTGATGAAGCCCAACACGCCGGGACCTGGCAAGACGCTGATGGAGTAGCTGCCATCGGGCCGAATCATGGCGGTCCCCCGGCACGCCGCAGGCAGCCCGCCGGGCTGCGGACCAAGTGCGGTCACATGTTTGTTCGGCCATAGCGGAAAATAATCGACTCTGCCCGTGGCTCGCTCGCCCGAAGGACGAACGACGACTTGGCCGCGTGCTTCGAGCCCGCGGTCCAACGCGATCTCGACCGGCGGCAAATCCATCGGCCCGGCCGCCGTCACACTTATTTGGGTGCCGAAATACGGGGCAGGCGGCAAGACCGACAAGCGGTGCTCCTTCTCTTTGCGCTCGCCGAGCAGCTCAAAACGGCCCTCGGCGTCGGTCTTGGCGGAACGAACGGTGCGTGAGCCGCGCACTTCCACATCGGCGACCGGCTGTTTGGTTTTGCGATCGCGCACGATGCCGACAATCTTTTGCGAGGGCATCGCCAAATGATCGAACGAAGCGCCGTACACATGCGTGTTGTTCCAGCGGGCGGGCCGCTCGGTTGGCTTCGATTCGCGGGTGATCGCGGTGACGAACCACGACTCGATGCCCGGTCCTGCCACCATTAGCTCGACGACGCGCTCGGCCCCAAGTCCGCGCAGCGTGAACCGTCCCTCATCGTCGGTAGTGGCCGCGACACGCAGACCTGGCACGCGCTGACTTACCTGCCGCTGAAATTGATAAACTTCGCCGGCACGGAACATCTTGAGATACTCATCGATGCCTCCATCCGTCGGCACTTGCACCTGCCGCAGCTTGATTTCAGCCCCAGCGACCGGTTGGCCTTCGAGCGTGAGAATCCGCCCGTGGATCGGAACGTCGTCGACCAGCCGCAGGGTGCAATCGTTCGTGGCTTTGCTTGCATCGATCCAATCGAACCCGAACCCCTCGGCGACGGCGGTCAAGCGGGCCAGCTTCCACGGATCGTCCAGCCGTGAAACATCGAGCTCGCCGCGGTCAATCGAAAACTCAAACCGGCCCTCTTCGCCGCTGGCACCCAGCAATTGTTCTTTGAGGTCGTTCAGAATCGGATAGGAGAGGTAGAGCTTCGCTCCCGCGAAGGGTTTGCCCGATGGATCGACGACCTGGCCACGCAGGGTGACGATAGACGCGTCGCCGGGCGACGAACTTGATCGAGGCGTTGGCTTGTCCTTCGCGGATGTCGGCTTTTCATCCGCGTTGCGAGAAGACGTGTCGAGCTTTGCGTTAGCACCTGTCTTTTCCTCGGCAGGCACTGGCGTTTTGAGCGCTAGGTCGCCCAGATCGAGCGTCTCGCCTGGCTGGACAACCGGGGTTGTTTTTTGCAACTTGCTGCGGTGGTTTGCATCGGAGAGGACGTAGGCCACACCCGGTGGCACCGAGTCGATGTGAAAATTGCCATCGCGGTCGGTGACGAGAATCGCTAGCTGATGCCGCCTGTCGAGTGTCGCGTACTTCCAGCCCTCTTCCAACTCGACACCCGGCTCCGAGGCGGCGTTGACAGAAACTTCAAAATCGGAGACGGGCATCCCGCGATGGTCAATCACCCGACCGACAATTGCCGCGCACGGACGCAAAACCACTCGATTCGGCGGAGCGGCTTTAGGAAATAGCCGTAGCACTGCCGCCAATTTTTTCTGGCGGTGCGCGAACATCGCCGTGCGCGACTGATCCTGCGCGCCGATGAGCTCGGCCACGGCGGTCGGCAGCGCGTCGCGTGACCATTCACTAGTCCGATCGCCGACGGCGGCGAGCCGCACCGGGACGAGTCGCCGTGTGACCACGCCCACCAGCGGGTTGCCCGCCGGATCGACGAATTCAATCTCTGTGGCGTCGAGGCGCCGCAGCTTGATGTCAAACACCGTGTCGGTCTGCGCCGCGTCGATCTCGCGCACCGCGCTGGCGGCCTCCAGGCCAAGGAGATGATAGATGTTAAGACGTTTTCCATCTGCTTGATACAAGTCGGCGATGGCCTCGGCGCCTTCTGCTTCAGCATACCGGTCGCCTTGCCAAGCGGCGAACATCACAATGCCGCGACCGGGCAACACCGGGAATTCGTATCGTCCGTCCTGGTCGGTGGTGTACCAGTCGTCGTTGCCAACGCTGAGTAATCCGGAATTGAAGTTGGAAAAATCAGCCGCTGCCTTATTGCTCAAAAATGGATAGTACGCCACCAAGCCGCGCACAGGATCGCCCGTCGTCGCATCGCTTACTTGTCCGTGAACGCGGATCGCTCGCTTCAGCGCTACGTCAAACGACACAGGCCCCAGGCCCTCTTTTTTCGGCGGATTCGCTTCGGTCCTAAAATACGGCTCGCCGGTTGCCGGCAATAATCTCAAACAGTGCGTTCGTTCGGGATGATTCGGCTTTGGTACGCCGCGCAGCAGGTAGCGCCCCTGTTCATCGGTGGTCGCCGATAAGAAGCCTTCGACAAATAGCAATGAGTCGGAGTAGCGAGTCAGCCGCACTTCGACGCCGGGCAAGGGTTCGCCGGTGTGGGCGTCGCGAATGACGCCGGTGATATGCTGCTCTGGCTCCGCCGTCAGATCGAATCGGCGACCGAAGCAGGTTTGCACTCGAAAGCGCGGATCGTAGCCCGGATACGGCACGGGCGGCATGTCGTGCGTCACCACAGTCAGCCACGTCTTGGCGATGCCGGCGCCGTCGAGTTGCAGTCGCACCTGGCGGTCGCGGCCCAGCCCCACCAGTCGGAATTTCCCATCTCGGCCAGTCACGGCAGAAGGCATAAGTTCCGGCGCGCCAAGCTGCAGATTCTTATTGCCAGGATAATGTGCGACGGTTGGCCCCGGGTTTTTGTTCCGAGCCTTGATCGGCCGCATCATTTGATCCGGATCGAGCGAGACGGGGTTGCTTTTGGCTTTTTCAATCCAACTGTCGAGATCGGTTGCCCCGCCGCTGACTTCGTTCACCGACACTCGCACACCCGCAATCGGGTGGCCCTCGAGGTCGAGAATTCGGCCTTCGATCGCCGCGTCGTCAACAAGCTGCAAGCTCAACGGTTCGCCGCCTGGCTTCAGAGAACTCCAATCAAAGCCTTTGCCGGGCATGTCGGCGAGCACCACTGTCGACGGCTGTAGAAAGTGCTCGCCGGTTGCGACGGAGACAGTGTCGCGAACGTCGATGGTAAATGCGCCGTCGCCGTTGCTTTTGGTTTCCGCGAGAAGGCGGCCTTTTTTGATCCAGGTGATCCACTCGGTATCAACGTGTATCACGCGCACGCGAGCACCGGGCAGCGGTTTGCCTGCGGGGTCGAGCACGCGACCGCGAACTGAAATGACGTCATCTTGTGACTTGGGCGCCTTAGCAGACGGTGGGTCGGCCGCCTGTGGCTCGGGCTGTCCCTGTGGAACAGCCGCCACCGGCTGTTTGTCGGTCGCCGCAGGCGACGGTGCCCCAGCCGAGGGCGGCTGGGCTACATCCGACGGTTCGTCGGCTTCGGCGACGGCGCGCGGCGCCAGGCGAATGACGGCGACGGTCGTGACAATAAGGGCAGTCCCCAGCAACAGCAGCCGGGCGGCGCGGGGGCTGATGGGAAGGTGAGAACAAGCCTTATCGAAGAGCGCTCGGATGCGGCGCTCCAGGTTGCTGGTCTGGGCCATCGGCACGGCGGCGGCCAAACGCAACGGACGATAATGGCGGGCGATGGCAAGTAGCTCGGCGGCGTAGTCGCTGGGGCGCTCGCCGGCTTGCACCACGCAATCGTCGCAGGCCAGCTCGCGCTCGATGCGCAACCGCCGCAAGGCGTACCAGGCCAGCGGATGAAACCAATAGAGCGCGCAGGCCAGCCGGGCCAGCATCTGAAAACCGACATCGCAGCGTTTGACGTGGGCCAGCTCGTGCAAGAGCACAAACCGCCGCAAACGCTCGGTCCACTCGCGGGCCGCGTGCGGAAGCATGACGATCGGCGAGAGCATGCCCCAGGTCATCGGCATCAACGCCGCGCGGGTTTCGTACAGGGCCACGCGGCGGCGCAAGCAGAGCCGGGCACGCAATTCATCGAGCAAGCTGGTCCAGGCGGCTTCGGCCACCGGCTGCGCGCGGCGACGCAATAGGTAATTGCGCAGCACACCGGCCGCCAAGGGCGAACCGGCGATGATCGCCCCGAGCAGCCAGAACGCGGCCAGCACCCATGGCCCGCGGCCCTGCCGTGGACCATCGGTAGGTTCACTCACGATTGGCTCGCCTGACGTATCCGGGTCGAGGGCCGGCGTAAAGTAGTCGTCTCGCTCCGCGAGAGGCCCGCCCGGCGCGGCGAAGGTCGGTGAATCTGTCATAAACCGCTCGCGCACCAACCCGTCCTCGTCCAGGGTCGCTCGCTGTGTACGCGGGCTGGCCAGTTCATTCGGCGAGAGCAGATTGCCGCTGTCCTCTCGCGGAGCGAGAGGGCTACTGTACGGCAGCACTTCCAAGCGCCACTCGGGCAAGCCTGCGGATAGCGCCGGCAATAGCAAGAGCGCGGCGAACGCCAGACACCACACGCGATGCCGCACCGCCGCCGACGAACGCCGCCATATCGCAGCGGCGAGCATCGAGAGCAGCAACAACACCGTGGCCTTGACGATCACGTCAACCGCCAGCGGCGCCCACGCCGAAGACCACGCCGCCGAAAACCATACGGTAAGCGCATGCATCTCACTGGCCCTCCTGTCGTGCTTGCTTGATCAAGTCTTGTAGGCGATCGTAATCGTCGCCGGTGAGCCGGTCGCCCGACACGTCGAGAATGGCGGCCACCGCGTCGCTGGCCGAGCCGCCGAAAAACGTGTCGAGCAGATGCCCCAGGGCCGAACGGCTGGCCGACTCGCGCGAGCGGGTCGGGCGATAAACGTATTTGGTTCCTTCGCGGCGGTGCCGCAGGTGCCCCTTGCCTTCGAGATGGCGAATCATCGTGCGGACCGCCGAATAGCTGGGCGGATCGGTCAGGTGCTGTTGCACGTCGGCCACCGAGGCTTCGCCAAGCTGGTAGACGACATCCAAGATCTGCCGCTCGCGGCGGCCCAACTCCGGCGGCCGTGGACGCGGTTGGTTTCGGCGTTTGACCATCGCGGCGAGTTCCCTTCCAGACGTGGTGTTAACCAGTTGCCAGATGGCAATGTATTGCCACAAGGAAACGCTGTCAAGTAGGTGCCGGCGATTTTCGCAACGGCGAAGGATAGGAGGCCGGCGGCGGTAAAACCGCGATCAAGAAATGGCGGCGAGGGAAATCGCCGAGCGAATACCGGGCGCACCCTTGCTCGCCTGCTGCTCCTCGAAACGGGCGCTACTTTCACGGAGCGAAAGGCGACTCTGGCGCTGCTTTCGCCGAGCGAAAGGCGACTTGGGGGCAGGCCTTCGTGGGGCGCGGCCTTTTCCTTCCTTGAGAAACAACTACCCGCACGGGGATTTGAACCCCGGTTACTGGGCTGAGAACCCAGCGTCCTAGGCCACTAGACGATGCGGGCGAGAACCGTAATTTGCCCGACGCGCGGCGGGCTGTCAACCGTCACCCGAATCGTCGAGGCCAAACTCTTCGTCGAGCCAGCGCTGAACGGTTTCGTCTTCCTGCTGGCCGGCTTGCCGCTGGCTGGCGCGCCAGTCGGCCTGCAGGGTGGCGCGCAACAGACGAAGCATGTGCCAATCGAGCCGCTCGCGCATGGGCCAAAGTTCGGCCAACAACTGAGCCGATCGCTGGAATTCGCCGCGCCGCGCCAACACGATGCTTTGACCGGCCAAGCCGAAGGCCCGCCGGTCGAGATCGTCGGCGCCGGCAAAGACATCGAACAGCCTTTGGGCCTCGTCCCAGCGACCTTGATAGAGATAACGCCGCGCCAGCTCTTCTTCAGCCAACCGAATTTCATATTCCGCTTCGGGAAAGAAACGGGCGACGCTCTTGAGCCAGGCTTCGCTGCCGGTGGCCTTGGCAAAGTAAAGCTGCTCTTGCGGCGAGCTTTGCCGGGTGACCGTGGGCAAGTCGGCGCCCTCGAGCAGAAACGGCGCGCGTGTGATCCAACCGCACCAGCCGCCCAGCAGCATGGCCGCCGCTCCCGCCAGCAACCAGCCGGTTCGCTGCCGCCGGCGCCGACGAGCGGCACGCGCCGCGGTGCGCATCGCCATGGCAAGCCGCTCGCTCGCCGCCCAATCGCCGCTTGCGCCGGCGGGCAAAAGCTCGTCATGCCCGGAATGTCCGTCGCCGGTTCCCGACAGTCCCATGTGCCGTAGATCGGTCAGAATATCACGGGCATTGGCGTAGCGGTCGGCGGGGTCCTTGGCCAACATGCGATGCACTATGCGGCACAGCGCGGGCGGTAGGTCGGGCCGAAGTTGCTCGAGCCGGGCAGGCTGCGAACGAACGTGCTGCATGGCCACACTCAAGGCAGTCTCGCCTCGGAACGGCACCGCCCCGGCCAGCATCTGATAGCAGGTAACTCCCAGCGAATAGATGTCGCTGCGCGGGTCGAGCGGGCGGCCCTCGATCTGCTCGGGGCTCATGTAAAGCGGCGTGCCCATGGTCATGCCCACTCGCGTCACATTGAGCGATCCGTCGCCGTCGGTGACGCGGGCCAGTCCGAAATCGGCCACTTTCACTTCGCCGGTGTGGGCCAGCATGATGTTTTCGGGTTTGATATCGCGATGCACGATGCCGGCGGCTGAAGCCTTGGCCAGGGCGGCGGCCACCTGCCGCAAGATGTCGACGGCCTGAGTCAGGCCGGTCGGGCCTGAGCGGGTCATCGCTTCTTGCAGGTTTTTGCCGGCCACATACTCTTGGGCGATGTAATGAATTCCGTCGGCGCTGCCCACTTCGTAGATTTGCACGATGTTGGCGTGAACCAGCGAGGCGGCCGCACGCGCTTCATTGTGGAAACGCCGCACATAGCTTTCGTCGCCGGCCCGTTGGCTCTTGAGCACTTTGACGGCCACCTGCCGGCCAAGCGATGCTTGATCAGCCAGATAGACCTCGGCCATGGCGCCGCGGCCAATTCGCCGCAACAGCCGAAAACCGCCCAGCCGGCGGCCGGTCAGATCGGCTTCGGGCGGCGCGTCGGCAAGTTCGGGCGACGAATCGGTCATGCTTCGAGTATCGCCGCGGATGGCCGATTGGGCAATCCTGGCAGCTATTTATGGGTGATGCATTTTGCTTTAGGATGCCCACCGGAGAACACAGCGAAATCCATGATCCTTTTGTCCGTCGCCTCAATCGTGAAACGTTTTGGCCCCGAGCCGGTGCTGGCGGGCGTCTCGTTCGAGGTGCGCCCGGGCGAAAAGATCGGCTTGGTCGGTCCCAACGGAGCGGGCAAGACCACGCTGCTGAAGATTCTGGCGGGCAAAGAAGAGGCCGACGCCGGGCAAATCGAAAAGCACGCCACGGCGCGGATGGAATACCTGGAGCAGCAGCCCGACTGGGCGCCGGGCCGCTCACTGTGGGACGAAGCTATGACCGCGCTCGACGAGTTGGTGGCCCTGGCTCACGAAGCCGAGGCGGTGGCGCACGCGCTCAGCCAGGCCGACGAACCGCAGGAGCACGCCCAACTTGCCCGGCGTTACGATCGGCTGCAACATGAACTGCTGCGCCGCGACGCCTATCATCTCGACCACAAGGTCGACCGGATACTGGAGGGCCTGGGTTTCGATCGTGCAAGCTTCAGCCGTCCCGTCGAGCAGCTTAGCGGCGGTCAGCAGAATCGGCTGATGCTGGCCAAGCTGCTGTTGCGCCAGCCCGAGTTGATGTTGCTGGACGAACCGTCGAACCATCTCGATATCGAAGCCACCGAATGGCTCGAATCGTTCTTGGCCGAGACCGAGCAGGCGGTACTGGTGGTCAGCCACGATCGCTATTTTCTCGACAAGGTGACCAACCGCACGCTGGAGTTGTTTCAAGGCGTCGTCGATGACTACAGCGGCAACTTTTCGGCTTATTGGCGGCAAAAAGCTGAACGGCTCAAAGTGCAATCGAGGACGTTCGAAAAGCAGCAAGAGCTGATCGCCAAGACCGAAGATTTCATTCGCCGCAACCAATACGGGCAGAAGCACGCTCAGGCCAAAGACCGCGAGAAGAAACTGGCCCGCATCGAGCGCGTCGCCCCGCCGCGCGAAATCGCCGCTCCGGCCATGGGCTTTCCGCCCGCCGACCGCACGGGCGATATCGTGTTGCGGCTCGAGGGTCTGGCCAAAAGCTACGATCGGCCGCTGTTTGCCGATTTGACGTTCGACATTCAGCGCGGCCAGCGGTGGGGCATTTTAGGACCCAATGGATCGGGCAAAACCACGCTCCTGCGGTGCGTGGTGGGCCAGACCGAGCCGACCGCCGGACGCGTCATCCTGGGCGCCGGCGTGCGGCCAGGTTATTACGATCAATTGCTGGCGGGGCTGCCGGGCGAGCTGCCGGTGGTCGAGGCCGTTCGCCCGCCAGGGAAAGAGTTTACCGAGCCCCAGCGGCGCAGCTTGCTGGCGCGGTTCGGGTTGACGGGCGACGCCGTCTTTCAGCGCGTCGACAGCCTCAGCGGCGGCGAGCGCAGCCGCGCGGCGCTGGCGCAGTTGTCGGCCAGCGACGCCAATTTCCTGGTGCTCGACGAACCGACCAATCACCTCGATCTGTGGGCCTGCGACGCGCTGGAGCGATCGCTCGGCGAGTTCGAGGGCACCGTGCTGTTTGTCAGCCACGATCGTTACTTTCTCAACCGCGTGGCCGATCACGTGTTGGTCGTCGAGCCGCAACGCTTTCGGGTGATCGAGGGCAATTACGACACCTATCTGCATTTCGTCCGCGCAGGGCTGGCCGGTTCACAACCAAAGGAAAACCGCAACCCCGCCAAAGCAAAAAAGCCGCCGGCGCGCGGAGAACCCGCCAAGCGGGCCTGGCGCTTTCCCTATCGCAAGCCTGCCGACATCGAGGCCGAGATCGTCGAGCGTGAGACGAAGCTCGCCGAGCTGCACGAGCGACTTGCCCTGCCCGAGGTGTTGCGCGATGGCCGGCGCGTGAAAGAGATTCAAAGCGAGCTTGCCGAATGCGAGGCGAGCATTCAGACGCTTTACGAACATTGGGAAGAGGCGAACGAACGCAATTGACGCTTCAGGGCTTGCCGGAGGATTCAGGGGTTCGATGCTGATTCTGCCCCGAGCAGGCCTAGTCGCTCGCGCGCGTAAACTCCCGTGGTCACGCGGTCGACCCAGGTTGGATTGTCGAGATACCAGCGGACGGTGATCTCCAGTCCCGAGGCAAAATCTTGCCGCGGCTGCCAACCCAACTCATGGCGGATTTTAGCGGCGTCGATGGCATAGCGGCGATCGTGCCCCGGCCGATCGGCGACGTAGGTAATCAGCCGCTCGCAGGGACCATGCGGCAGACCGGGCCGCAGCCGATCGACGGTCTGACAAATCGTCCGCACCACATCGAGATTGGCGCGTTCGCAATTGCCGCCAATGTTATAAACCTCGCCCACTTTGCCCCGCCGCAACACCGTGCGGATGGCGTCGCAATGATCTTCGACAAACAACCAGTCGCGCACCTGCTGACCATCGCCATACACCGGCAGCGGCTTGCCCTCCAGCGCGTTGAGAATCATCAGCGGAATCAGCTTCTCGGGGAACTGATAGGGGCCGTAGTTGTTCGAGCAATTGGTCGTCAGCACCGGCAGGCCGTAGGTGTGATGGTACGCCCGCACAAAATGGTCTGAGGCGGCCTTCGAGGCGGCATAGGGCGAATTCGGAGCGTAGCGGGTGGTTTCTGAAAAAGCGCCGGTGGGTCCCAGTGAGCCGTAGACCTCGTCGGTTGAAACGTGCAGAAAGCGAAAGGCCGAACGGCGCGACTCGGCCAGCCGCGACCAATAGCCGCGCACGGCGGCCAGCAGCTCGCAGGTGCCCAGTACGTTGGTGCGCACAAACTCAGTTGGGCCTTCGATCGAGCGGTCGACGTGCGACTCCGCCGCGAAGTTGACGACGGCCGCCGGCTCGTACTCGTCGAGCAGGCGGTTTACCAGATCGCGGTCGCCGATGTCGCCTTCGACCAGGCAATAGTCGTCTCGCGCGGCCACGGGAGCGAGCGAGTCGAGATTGCCCGCGTAAGTCAATTTATCCAGATTGACCAGCCGGCCGGCGCCTTCAGCCAGCCAGCCGCGCACAAAGCAGCTACCGATGAAGCCTGCGCCGCCGGTCACCAAGATTGTGTTCATGGGAGCCAGTATAACGGCGGCGCCGCCGCACTGCATTCGACTTTGCTGGTTTTTATGCCGAAGATGATTAACATGCGGAAACTGTTGAATTGGCTGCGATCGGCCCACCTGGTTTACGTCGCCAGTCCGGCGGGCGAGCGAGCGGTTTACCGCGAAATCGAGCGGCGCCAGGCGCGGAAGATCTTGGAATTGGGCGTCGCTGGGGGCCAGCGGGCCCGGCGGATGATCGAGGCGGCCAAACGGGGCGCCGCCGGGCCGGTTTGCTACGCCGGAATCGACCTGTTCGACATGCGGCCGGCCGACGACGACCATCTGACCCTGAAGCAGGCCCATGCCTTGCTCAAGCCCAGCGGCGCCCGCGTGCGGCTGATCCCGGGCGACCCGTTCACGGCGCTTGCCCGCATGGCGAACGAAATCGGGCCCTGCGACCTGATTGTGGTGGCCGGCGACCAGCCGGAAGAGTCGCTCCAGCGGGCCTGGTTTTACGTTCCGCGTCTGCTGCACGCGGGCACCGCGGTGTTTGCCGAGCACCGGGATGCGCTCGGCGCGGCTGCCGAATTCGCGTTGATGCGGCACGAAGACATTCACCAGCGAGCCGCGCGGTGCAGCGCCCGCCGCCGCGCCGCCTGAGAAGCCTCGAATCACGTGCGCGCCAGAGTCGCCTTTCGCTCAGCGAAAGTTGCGGTTGTTTGGCGGAGCAAAAGGCGACTAGGGGTAACGCTTACGAATCGCGCGGTTATTCAGTCTCCGCGGTTTCCGTCTTCCGATTGCACCGCCACGTACCCGGCGGGCGTCAGGTGGTAGGCGTCTTTGGTGCGCTCTTTCACGATCAAGCCCCGCTTGATCAGCCGATCGAGCGGGGCTTGCAGGTTGCCCTGAGTCGCCCGATCGAGGCAGAGCATCTGATAGGGCGAGACGCGGTAGAGACGAAAAATGGCGAGCACCTTTTGTTCGGAGGGCGTCATTGGCTTTCTTCCTGGAAGAGAGGTCGCCGAGCCAGGATTACCACGTTGGCCGCCCTCGATGGCTCGGTGCGAATCGGCATTGTACCATATTTCGCAACCGGCAAGGGCGCCCAGCCAGCGGTTTATTCGACGTTAGGGCTGCTCACGCCCGTTTGGCCGGTCGTCCGGCTCGATGAATTGCCCGGCAATCTCATAGCCGTAGCCGATGAGTGTCGAGCGTACGACTTCCATGTAGCGGATGACGCGCCGATCAACGCCCGGTTGGCGGAGGGCGAGATATTTGGCGCCGATCGGCTGCGTAGATAGCAGGGCCATGCCGCCGCGCGAGACATTTCGAGCCAAGGCGACAAACGGTGTCCCCGTTGGCTGAAAGTTCTCGTCCAGCGGTTCGGCGAGCACCGACGACAACACCGGCCGGCGGTCTCCGCCACGCCGTTCGGCGTCGGTCAAAAGATCCGCCAGGCTGCCGCCGGCGTTCGCGGCGGGCGAGAGTTCGGCGATGGCGGAGTTCGGCGTCAAGATTGGCTGCCTTTACCGGTTGCAACGAAGATTGCGACCCTGCGGCCGCCCTCTCGGCGACCAGAAGCCCGAAGGTTATCTAGGCCAAAAAGCCGGATCTGTCAAACCGCCGGCACGGTGCAGTGCAGCAGCGATCTCTGCCGAAACGATAGCAAGCAGCGGGCCAGGCAACACACGTACGACTAACGATGGAAGTGAAGGTAACCCATGAGTCTGCTCGGCATGTTCTCGTCGGTTTGGAGCGTTCCCACGATCGCTGATTTGTCGCGGCAAGTGGCTCAGCGCAGCTACGCCGTGGTGCGCGAGTCGGTCGAGCTTCGAGCGCTCAGCTTTGCCCGAGCCGAAGCTCGCGGCTACATTCGCGCCAAGGCGGGACCGGTGATCCGCGAAGAAACGCGTTCGCTGGCCGAGCGTTATCCGAAACTTTCGCCCTTGGCCCTGGCGACGATCGTCACTGAGGCAAGCGAGCGCGTGGTGCAGACGGTATTGGCCGACATCGGTCGCCAGCGGGCCCGCGAAACGCTCCGCCGCGTGGCATAATCAACGGATGAGCTGCTTCATTCGTTATCGGCTTCATTCGTTTTCGGCCAGATCGGCTTCGCTGATCATTGTGAAGCCCTTGGCGGCCAGCGTTTCAAGGCCCATTTCGATGTTGTCGACCATCAGGGCCACGCAGGGGCGGCCGTGCGGCCGCAACAAGAGCGGATAAGCCTGCACGATATTGACCTCGGCCTGAAGCAGGGCCGTGCAGACCCTCAGCAGCGGTTGCGGAATATCGGGCAGTTCGACGCCGATCAGATCGCTTTCGATCATCGCCAGCCCGGCCCGCTCGAGAATCTCGCGCCCCTGTTCGGGATGGCTGAGCAGGAACCGCACGAAGGCGCATTCCGCCGAATCGACGATCGAGAAGGCCACGATGCGGACCTTGCTGCCCTCAAACCGCCGCACCACTTCGAGCAGTTGGCCGACGCGGTTTTCGAGAAAGACGGTGAATTGGCGGATCGAGGGATAGTTGCGGCCCCGCGCCGTCGACAGATCGAGCCCAGTCCCTTCGCCAATGCTCATGTGATACGCTTTCCCAAAACCGCCGGCAGCGGGTATGGTGGAGTCCCGCGGTCGGGCAACCTCAAAAGTTGCATAACGATAAGGCAGATCGCTGCTTCCGTCAAGCCGCCAGCCCCGAGCGGTGGTGTCCTAAAGTTGAGTTGGTCGAGGTCGAAGAGACACTAACCCGATGCGCCAGCGAGGCAAAAACAGCCATTTCCTCGCTGGCGCTTCGGGTTAGTGTGGGTGACCAACTCAACTTTAGGACACTACTGCCTGAGTCAGAACGCCGATGCTACGCGAACACGAAATCGAAATCCGCGTCCGTTACCAAGAGACCGACGCCATGGGGGTGCTGCACCACGCCAACTACCTGACGTATTTCGAGATGGGCCGCACCGAACTGTTGCGGGCCGCGGGTTTCGACTATCGGCGCGTCGAAGAGGAGGGCATTTTCATGGTGATTGTCAAAATCGCCTGCCGCTACCGGCGCCCGGCGCGCTACGACGACGTGCTGCGGCTGCGAACGACGCTGGTGGGCCTTTCGCCAGCCAAGATCGAGCACGAGTACCACTTGTTTCGGGGCGATGAACTGTTGGCCGAGGCCCAGAGCACGCTAGCCTGCGTCGATCGCCAAGGGCAATTGCAACGCGTGCCTGAATGGCTGCGCGGGGAATGACGTCGCAAGTTACGCTCCCACCACGGCCGGAAGTGATTCTAAATCATGCACGAAGTCTTCGACCGATTTGCTGTCGTAAATGCTCCCGACGCCATGCTTGCGATTGTGAAGATACTTTCGGAAGGATGCGATCGCTAGATCACCGCGCCCGACGTCCTGATAATAGCGTCCGATTCGATATTGCACGTCGTTGATCAATTGAAGCGCCCAGTCCATTCCTTCGCCGTGTTCTCCGTGGGCAACTTCTTCGAGATCCATATTGATGAGCGAAATCCAGATGGCCAATGCCGATTCGCCGCGCCCCGACATGTACAGCGAGCCGGCGTAATGCCAAAGGGCCAATGGGCAAGACGGCTGGAGATGCACTGCCCACTCGCTGCATTTCAATGCCTTTTCATAGTCATGTTGCTCATAGTAAGTGAGGCCAAGGGTGAACCAGAGCCAGTGATCGGCGGGCTGAAAGACAATTTCCTCTTGGATCGCCGACCTCGCTTCGCTCCAATTCTTTTCCTTGACAGAATGTTGAATTCGAGCGATCGTCTTATCTCTGAAACCAGCGTGGCGCACCGCGCTTTTTGTCTTTCC
>DASVHB010000606.1:0-17068 GCA_036379195.1 Pirellulales bacterium | reverse complement strand
GCTCCGAGTGAGGCGGCGGATTTGGCGCCCGCCGCGGCGGGCGCCAGCGCCTGTTGATTATGGCAAAAATGGACGAGACGGCGTAAGGTGGGCCGAGCGCCGCGAGTCCCACCGGCAAGTGCCTGTTTCCTCTGATCGGTTTTGACGGACAAGTTCGGCAAATGCCCCGGTGGCTGGGGCAGAGCCTAAGCGATGCCCCGGCTGATCCGCTCCCGGGGCATCGGCAAGCCTCTGCCCCAACCACCAGCGGTAAGGTGGCGCAGATGGCACCAGCAACTACCGATCTTGCTCGTCTTCCTTATTAATTCCGCAATGCGTTATCTCGGCCTCGATTTTTTTGCCCGTGACACGCTGACGGTGGCCCGCGAACTAATCGGCGCCGTGATGATCGTGGGGCAATGCCGCTGCCGGCTGGTCGAAACCGAGGCTTACACCACCGACGCCGCCTCGCACTCGGTCACGCGCCGCCACAAGGCGGCCATCATGCGCGAGACCTTCGCCCACATCTACGTCTACAAAATCTACGGCGTGCATTTCTGCCTCAATTTCACCACCGAGCGGTCGGGCACCGGCGCCGTGCTCATCCGCGCGGCCGAACCAACCGCCGGCATCGAGCTGATGGAATCTCGCCGCGGCACACAAGAGCTGAAAAACTTGCTCCGCGGCCCGGGCCGGTTGTGTCAGGCGCTGGCGATCGATGTTTCTTACAACGGTTTGCCGCTGGGCCGCGAAATCAAGCTGCTGCCTGCCAAAAGCGAATGTCCGGTGGCTTGCAGCCCGCGGATTGGCGTCACACAAGCCGCCGACTTGGAATGGAGATTCTTTGAACGCGACAGCCCGTTTGTGAGCAGGAGATAGGGGGATGATAAAGGGATCAGGGGATGTGTCTTGTTGCGTCGAATTGTTCGAACCTTTCCCCATCTCTCTTCTTATCTACCCACCTCCTTTCCATTCAGCGGCAATTGAATCTCGGTGAGGTACAGCGTCTTGATCGACAGCCCCGCGAGCTTTGAAAAATCACCGATCCGGTACATGGCTGGTCTCCGGGAAGAAACATGACAGCCACCAGCCTACGGCCTCCCGTAAGGGGAGAGTCAAGAGCGCCTTGGCTAGAGATATCCCGCCTTCACCAGCGTGGTGTAGCTGGTCAGACCGGCGATCAGTATGAAAAACGCGCCGGCGAAAAACAGAGCGATGCGCACAAACCAGCCGGGCCGCAGCTCGCGCGGCAGCAAGGTCAGGTTCACCGCCAAGGCGTGCCAACAACTGAATCCCAGCGCGTAGTTGAAGATGTTGGTGGCCACGGTGATCAATTGGCCGCCGGGCACAAAGATCAGCACCACAATACCGAACACGGCATAGCAGCAGAGCACCGTAAAATAGAGCTTGCCGATATGCTTCGGATCGACACGGCGCAGCCGCGCGCTCGACGTCCAGAACACATCGAGCCAGCGGCGAATGACGCCGTCGGCCGTGCTGGCCATGGTGGGCGCCAAGACCAGAAAGCCGCAAAACAGCGTCATGAACTTAAACACATGGCCCCAGGTGGGTCCCGAGATGTTGCCGACGTGCTCGCCGACGCTTTGAGCCGTCATGCCCGCCGCGGTCCAGGTGTCGGCCTCGGTACCGCGCCGCAGAAATTGCACGGAAAGCATACTCGGCAGCCCCAGCCCGATAAAACAGGCCGGCAACCAGACCACAAGTTGATCGCGCATCACGTGCCGATACCACCGACGCCACCGCGGCAATGTCTGGGCATCGACGCGGAACACGCAGCCGACGTGCGACAGTTGGAACTTGTGACCTCCCACCACGCTCGGTATCGCGCCGACGTGATGTCCCATGCCCCAGCCTTGGTCGCGCGTGTAGTTGCTCAACGGCGTGTTCGACAGCCCGCCTTGGCCCGAAATGGCCACCATCGCGCACAACAGGGCGATGATGCTAAAGTCGATCTGTGGAAAGCCGCGGCCACGCAGCAGCGACAGGAAGATATTGTCGATGTTGTCGCCGTCGCAAATGCCGTCGCCGTCGGCGTCAATAAACTTGTCGGGCCTGCCGTCGCCGTCGATATCGGCGAAGGTTTCGTTCACGCCGTCATGATCGTTGTCGATGGTTGGTTTGAGACGCTTCTCGGGCGTCAAATCGAGGTGGCCGTCGCCGTCCCAGTCTTCGCCGGGATCGAGCACGCCATTGCCGTTGAAGTCTTCGCCGCGCACCACTGGCACGTTGCCAAACTTAAAGAAGCCGCTGGCAATCTCCGTCCAGGTGCTCCATTGGGAGTATCCGATCGCCAGAAACAGCAAGAAACCGAACACGGTGACGATCTTGAACGACATGACCACCTTGAGCGAGTTGTAGATCTTGCCGCCAAAAATAAGCGGCACCAAGGCCAATAAAAAGACCGCGCTGCCCAACAGGTTCAACGCGGTCTGGTCGGTCATGCCGATGCCGAATAGGTGGTTCGCCAATGCGGTGGAAGCGGGGTCGGGCATGCGGCCGCCGTTCATCAGGGCAAACACCGGCGTGGCGGCGCTGGCCGCCAGGTACGGAAAGATCGAACCGCAATCGAGAATCAGGTACGCCAGCAGCCAAAACCGCGGGCCCGGCAGTGTGCGGAACTTGCCCGTGAAAATCGGCTCGCCGCAATACAGCGTGTAGCGGCTGATCTCCATGTTGTAGACCACCTGAAACAGGACGCTCAGCGTGGCCAGCCAGAGCAGCGCGCCGCCATAACGGGCGGTGACCAGCGGGCCGGTGAGCCACTCGCCGCCGCCGATGGCAGCCCCGCCCATTAAAAGACCAGGGCCGAGCATGGCAAACCAGTTTCTCCAGGTGAAATGCGGGGCGTCGGTCAGCTCGCCGGTCGTCCAGCGGGGCATGGCCGCCGCGCCCGGATGCGGGGCGACAAACGCCGCCGGCGCGCGGGGCTGAGGCTTTTCGAGGGTGGCGGCGCTGGCTTCGTTCGCGGTGGTTTCCATGTTTCCCCTGGGCGGTCCCGAAGATGGTCAGTCCGGCGCTGGTGCTACTTGATAATGCCAGCAATCGAGCGGCTCTGCAAGCAACCGCTGGTGGGGTACGGGGTTCGGCGAAGCGATCTGGCGGCATTTGCCCGGCTTCGCTACACTGCCCAGCCCTTGCGTACACCACCGAGGCAACAGCGCCGACGCGCGCCGCGGCGATGGTCACGCACACGATCCTGGCACACGGAGGCGCCTATGTCATCACGCCCGCTGCGCTTCATCCACACCAGCGACTGGCACCTGGAGCGGCCCATCTCGGGCGTCAGCGAAGCGCCCGATTCGCTGCGGTCGCTGTTGTGCGACGCGCCCTACCTGGCGGCGCAGCGCGTCGTCGATGCGGCGCTCGCCGAGAACGTCGATTTTCTGCTGCTGGCGGGCGACATTGCCGATGTCGAGCTGGCCGGCCCGCGGGCCACCGCGTTCTTGACGCGCCAGTTCGCGCGGCTGCGCGAGCGGCACATCGCGGTTTACTGGGTGGGCGGAAAAACCGACCATCCCTCGCGCTGGCCGGCCACCCTCGAGCTGCCCGACAACGTACGCCGCTTCTCGCCGCATCGTCCCGAAGAAGTGGTTCACACTCGCGGCCAAACGCCGCTGGCCCGCATTGCCGGGTTGAGCCGGCACCGCGCGCGGCGCGTGCGGGCCGAAGATTTTTGGCCCGACGCCGATGGCTTGCCGGCCGTCGCCCTGGCACACGGGCCGGTCGACCGCGCCGCGCTGCTCGAGCGGGCCATGACCTATTGGGCGTTGGGAGGCAAGCACGCCGCCACAACGCTTTTCGATTCGCCCCATGTCGCTCATTACTGCGGTTCGCCGCAGGGACGCCGACCGAAAGAAACCGGCGCCCGCGGCTGCACGCTGGTCGAAATCGACGAGGCCGCTCGAGTACACACACGGTTCTTGCCAACCGATGTCGTTCGCTGGCGGCAACAGCGCGTCACGATCGGCCCGGCGACCACGCGCGAATCGCTCGAATTCGAGCTGGCCGAAGCGGCCCAGGCCATGACGGGCGGGACGGCGCTAGCAATCGCCGATAGTATCGACGCCGCACAGCCGACCACCAAGTCTGAGGCCACCACCAGTGCCGTGAGTGCGTGGCTGGTGAATTGGACGATCGCGGGGCATGGGCCGCTGATTGGTGCGTTGCGACATGGTGCACTCGGCGCCGAATTGCTGGCCACGCTGCGGCATCAATTTGGCCAGGCTTCGCCCGCCGTGTGGAGCGTCGGACTGGAGCTCGAAGCAGCGGCGGCCGTGCCGCACGGCTGGTTCGAACGCGACTCGCTGTTGGGCGACTACCTGCGATCGTTGGCAGAGCTGGAAGGCGACGACGGAGCCGCTGTTTTCAGCAGCCGTCTGGCCAGCTTGCTCGACGATTCGCAACGAACGGGCAGCGGCGCCTGCGTCTTGGCTGAAACCAATCCGACCGAACGTTTACGCGTCTTACAAAAAGCCGCGGCCCTAGGCGCCGACCTCATCGGCAGCGAGGAGACGAAGCTGTGAGAATCGAATCACTGCACATCGATGGCTTTGGCGTCTGGCACGGCTTGCAGCTCGACGCCTTGGCCGATCGAATGACGGTCTTCTACGGCCCGAACGAAGCGGGCAAGACCACGCTGCTGCAATTCATTCGCACCGTGCTGTACGGCTTTTCGCCGATGCGCCGGCAGCGTTATTTGCCGCCGTTGCACGGCGGACGACCGGGCGGGGCGTTGACTGTGCGCGGGCCCCTGGGATTGGTGACCGTTTCGCGTCATGCCAATGCCGCCGCACACGAATCTGCGAGCGGCGAGTTACGCATCGCGACGCCCGGCGGCATGCTGGAGGGCGATCATGCGCTCGGCAGCCTGTTGGGCGGGGTCGATGAGACGACGTTCAATCACGTGTTCGCCGTCGGGCTGCGGGAAATGCAAGAGCTAGGCACGCTCAGCGACTCGGCCGCCGCCGAACTGCTTTACCAGTTATCGACCGGCCTCAACGGCGTTTCGCTGACTGAAGTTCTCGATGAATTGGCCGCTTCGCGCGAGCGGCTGCTCGTTGCCGGACGACCTGCCCAGATCGACGCTCTGCTGGAGCGCCGTGACACGCTTAAGAGCGAAATCGACGCGCTGCGCGAATTGGTGCATCGGCAGGCCACGCTCACCCATGAACACGCCGAGCTCAGCCGCACGATCGCCGAGCAGGAATTACGCCGGTCTGAACTGGAGCAGCAGGCCCGCGTCATCGAGGCCGCCGTCACCGTGCGAACGATTTGGCAGCAGCGGGCCGCCGTGGCGGGCGAGTTGGCCGGCTTGCCCGAACTCGCGCCGGTTCCGCCCGACGCGCTCGAACGCTTGGAACTGATCGACCATCGCCTGGCTCAGGGGCAGCGGCGGCTGGTCAAGTTGGTGCGAGCGCGCAAAGCGGCTCGGCGACAAATCGCCTCGCTGCCGTTCAACCATCGGCTGGCTCAGTGCGCCCCGCGCATCGAGGCGCTGGCCGAGCAAGAAGGTTGGCTCACCACCCTGGAAAGCCAGGTCGAGGAGCTCGTCACCGAAACGGCCGAGGCGGAAACCGAACTGGCCGAGCACAAGGAAGCGCTGGGGCTGAATAGCGATGCAGGCGACCTACCGGAGACCGCCGCGCGACTGGCCCGGCTGCGTCCGGCGGCGCGGGCAGTGCATGAGCCGCGGGCTCGGATGAAGGCCGCCCAAGCCGAACTGACCGACGCGCAGAAGCAGGTCGATAAGCTTGCGTCGCAGATTCGCGCCGCTCTGAGCCACACGCCCGACAAAGAGCTTGCGCCGGCCCTGGAACGAGCGGGCAACCTGGTAGCGCGACTGCGCCGCCGCGTGCAGCTCGATGAGCGGCTCGACGAGCTATCGCGGCACGAGAACGAACTGGCCGAGCAAGGGCGGCAACTGCTCGACCGCCAGCTTCTGCCGGGCTGGGTGCTCATTGCTTTGGGCGGTGTGTTTGCGCTCGGAACGGTGCTGATTCTGGCGGCCTTCTTTTCGCCGGCGGCCATCGTGGGGCATGCCGGCTGGGCGCTGGCCACGCTGGGCGCCTTGGGCGCCGCGGGGGCGGCTGGCGGTAAATTTCTGCTCGAGCGCGCGGCCGCCACGCAGTTAGACGTTTGCCAAAAGCAAGCGGCGATGCTCACGGCACAGACCAAGCAATTGAAACAAGAGCGCGACGCCGCCGACGCCGAGTTGCCTCGCGGAGGCGGCCCGCTCGTCACGCGGCTGCAAACCGCCGAAAAAGAGCTGGCCACGCTCGAAGAACTGCTGGGCGTCGACTCGCAACGTCAGGCCGCGGCAAAGACCGCGGCGGCGGCCCAGAGCCGCATCGACCAGGCGCAGTCCGACCGCCGCGCCGCTCGACGCCGCTGGCGAAAAGCGCTCCGGTCGGCCGGATTGCCCGAGAACCTGTCGCCGTCCAAGGCGGGGCGGTTTGCCTCCCGCCGCCGGCAGTTGGCTCCGCTGGAAGAGCGGTTGACGCGGCAACGGCAAGAATTGGCAGAGCGGCGGCGCGAGTTCGACACGCTTTGCGGCCGCATCCGGCAACTGCTGGCCGACGTCGGACTTGAAGCCGCCGAAGACCGCGCCGCTGAAAAAAGTGCCGCTGGCCAATTGAACCAACTGCGCCAAGCGCTGGCCGATCACCAAACCGTGGCCGCCCGGCGCGACGAACTGAAACAGCGGGCCGACCGTTTGCGGCGCCGGCATGTGAAAACCGCTCGTGCTATACGCGGCGCCGAAAAGCACCGCCGCCAATTGCTGGCGTCTCTCGGCGCCGAGAGTGATGTTGTGTTGCGTGGTCGCGTGGCCGAGCAAGACCGCCGCCAGGCGTTGGCCGAAAGCGAACAGAGTTTCACGCACGAAATCGCCGCGGCGCTGGGCGGCCGCCTGGATGAAGCCGCTGTGGCGGTGTGGCTCGACGGCGATCAGGCCGCCCAGCTCGAAGCGCGTTGGGATGAACTGGCCGGCCGCATTCAGGCCATCGGCCACGACTTGCAAGCGGAGTTTGAACACCGCGGGCGGCTGGCTCTCGAACTGCAACTGCTGGCTGACGACCGCCGGCCTGCCGAGCGGGCGCTGGCACTGGCCGAGGTCGAGCAACAATTGCGCGAGGCGGTCGAACGCTGGCGCGTATTGGCAGTTACCGAGTTGACGCTCGATGCCGTCCGCCGCACCTACGAGTCGCAGCGGCAGCCCGAGGCGCTGGCCGACGCCTCAAACTATCTGCAGCGGCTGACCGAAGGCCGCTACACGCGGGTCTGGACGCCGCTGGGGGAACGCTCGTTGCGCGTCGACGACGCCGAGGGCAACTCGTTGCCGGTCGAGGTGCTGAGCCGCGGCACGCGCGAACAGGTGTTTTTGGGTCTGCGGCTCGCGCTGGTAGCGGCGTACGCGCGTCGCGGCATCGACTTGCCGCTAGTGCTCGACGACGTGCTGGTGAACTTCGACGCCAAGCGGGCCAAGGCGGCGGCGGCGGCGCTGCGCGACTTTGCCGCCGACGGGCATCAGGTGCTCGTCTTCACCTGCCACGAGCACCTCTGCAAAATTTTTAAGAACCTGAAGATGGTCACCCATCACCTACCGGCCAACGACGATTCGGAACCGGTGACGGTGGCCTACGCTCGCCCCGAGGCCGAACCGGCGGAACAAGCCCCGCCCGAAGAAGAGCACGCCCCCGCGGCGATCGGCTGGCGGCCCGAGTCGCCCGCCGCCCCTTTGCTGCACATCGACGATGCGGGCGAGGCGCCCGAGGCTGAGCGAACCGCGCCGCGGCGCCGCGCACGTCGACGCCGGTCGTCGAGCGAAGTGAACCAGGAACTTTCGGCGGCGGCCGACGCCGATCGCGCCAACTTGCCACATCCGGTCACGATTGTCCGCGGAGATCTGCCGCCAGAGCTATTCGCCGATGTCCTGGCGCACGAACAGGTCGAGCAAGACGATCAGCCGGAAGTTCGGCTGCATCCGCGCATCGACGTGGCCGACGACGATTCGGACGATGAGCAGGCGGCGCCCTGGGAGGAAGCGGCGATCGGCGCTGGCGAGCTGGTCGACGAGCGAATGTATTTTGATTCCGACGATTGGCAGACCGTCGATCTTGACGAAGAGCCCGACGACAACCAGGCAGCATAGCGCACGCTTCAAAAGCCGCTAAGCGGAATGCCGCCCTTTGATCGGTATTGACATTCAAGACAGACCAGTGGCTGGGGCAGAGTCCAAGCGATGCCCCGGCTGATTTGAACCGGGGCATCGGCAAGTCTCTGCCCCAGTTACCGGCCGACAAGGTGGCACAGAATGTGTCACTTATCCAGCCGCCAACTCACTGTTAGGAGACTACCGGCGCATGCCGTCACTCGCGGCCCTGCTTGCCCGCGGCTACAATTCCTGGAACGCCCCCTGCCTTCAGGAGTAACCGATGACTTCCGCACTTTGCGCCGCTACGCTCGCCGCCATTCTGACCGCCGCTCCCGATGAGCGAACCAAGGCTATTCTCAACGACCGTGAATCGGTCGAGGGCGACGGCTACTGGATCTATAACGATTTGCCGCGGGCGTTTGACAAAGCGCGCGACGAGGGCAAGCCGCTGTTGGTCGTGCTGCGGTGCGTGCCCTGCGCCGCCTGCGCGCAGCTCGACGCCGACATCGTGCGCCGCGATCCAGCGGTTCAGCAGTTGCTCGATAAGTTTGTCTGCGTGCGGATCATCAACACCAACGGTCTCGACCTTTCGCTCTTTCAATACGACTACGACCAGTCGTTTGCCGCGTTCTTTCTAAACGCCGACCAGACCATTTACGGGCGTTACGGCACGCGCTCGCACGAGACCGAATCGAAGCGCGACGTTTCAGTCACAGGTTTTGCCCGGGCGTTGGAAGGGGCGTTGGAGTTGCACCGCGAGTATCCCCAGAACCGGGCGGTGCTGGCTGCCAAACACGGCCCCAAGCCGCCAATCCCAACGCCCGAGCAGTTCGCTTCGTTGAAAGACCGGTATGGTCCGCAATTGGCTACCGAAGGCAACGTGGCGGCAAGCTGCATTCATTGCCATCAGGTGGGCGAGGCCATTCGCCGGCAGTACCGCGATCGTGGCGAGGCGATGCCCGAACAGGTCTTGTTCCCCTACCCGATGCCCAATCTGCTCGGCCTGACGCTCGACCCCCGGCAAAAAGCTCGCGTGGTCGAAGTCGCCCCCGATTCGTCGGCCGCAAGCGATGGTTTCGCCACGGGCGACGAACTGCTTTCGCTCGAAGGCCAGCCGTTGCTCTCGATCGCCGACGTGCAGTGGGTATTGCACCACGCGCCTTCCGCGGGGCGGCTTGCCGCCGAAGTGCGCCGCGACGGCAAACACATCCGGCTGCTGCTTACGCTGCCCGACGGATGGCGACGCCGCGGCGATCTTTCTTGGCGGGCCACCTCGTGGGACCTGCGCCGCATGGCCGCCGGCGGCCTGGCACTTGAAGCTCTCGACGATGATGGCCGCCGCGAAGCAAACCTGCCGGCCGACACGCTCGCACTGCGGGTGAAACACGTCGGGCAGTATGGCGCGCACGCCGTCGCCAAAGCCGCGGGCTTTCAAAAAGGCGACGTGGTCGTCGAAGTCAACGGCAAGCGCGAGCCGCTCAGCGAATCGCAACTTCTCACGAGCCTGGTGAGCAACACGCGACCGGGACAAAAGATCCGGGTAGTGGTGCTACGCGGCGGCAAACCGCTTGACCTGGAGCTGCCGATGCAGTGATCACTCGGTAGAGTGAACATCGCCCACCATGAGAATCCATGGTGGGCGATGTCCGTGCAGCTTTTGACGGCCCCGGCCGTGCCTAACCGGTGATTACCAATCCCACTCGTGGCCGCGGCCCCCATGATGACCGCCGGTCTCCGCCGAACCTCCCGGACCCATACCGGGCGTGACGCCCCAGTCGCTCGATTGCGTCTGAGCATAAGCGCCCCAGCCGCCGTAACCGATCGTCGAATAATACGGCGTGGCCGCATAGGCCCATTGCGAATCGGCGTAGGAGGTGCTGTTGTATGCCTCGACCAGGAAGTACGATCCCGAGCCGGGCTGCAAGCCGGTGATCGTCACGCTCGAGGTCGTCGAGCTCACCGTGCCGAGCAACACCACATTATAGCCGTTCGACCAATAGATTCGGTAACCGCTGGCTTGCGGCTCGGCGTTCCAACTCAGGGCGACGCTGGTCGAAGAAGTCGCGTACGCCGTGACGCGCGGAGCAGTGACCGCTTGCACCGCGGGGGCGGGCATCGTCAGGCTCACGACCGACGAATCGACGACCGAGGTCGAATTGTAGGCTTCCACCTTGAACGACTCGTTGGCGCCCGGCGTCAGACCGCTCACTTGCACCGAGGTGGTAGTGGCGCTCACGGTTCCCAGCAGCACGGCCTGCCCGCCATTGATCTGATACACCCGGTAGCCTTGCGTGCCGGAGACCGCGGTCCATGAGAGCTGCGCCACCGTGGTCGAGACCGCGCTGGCGGTCAACGTGGGCGCGGTCAGGCCGGGGGTGGGTGTGGGATTGGAAGGTTGCGTCGTGGAGGGACTGATCACCTGATCGTTCTGGTTGACCACGTCTTGCACGACGTATTGCGTGCCCGTGGGTCCGGTAATCGTCGATTCGTGCCCCTCGGCCAGGTCGCCAATCTCGCCGTTGAGCTGGAAATCGTACCAGCCCATCGTGCTGTAATTGACGTTGGGGTCGGTAACCGCTTCGGCCAGTTCGTGCGAGCTGACCGAGGTCAGCTCATCGAAGGCCGAGGCAAACCCCTGCGACGACGGCGTGGGGTTGGGCGAGCCGGGGGCCGGCATCACGGCATAGTGGATCACGCTGTTGCCGTCGCCAAACGCTCCGTGATAGCCCAGAAACGAGGTCTGGCTGGTGGCCGAACCCATCTGCACCACCACGCCCGGCTCGACATACACCATATACAAGCGGTTGGCGTCGGGGGCTTGCAGGCCCGAGCCGGAGCTGGAAATCAGCGTTTTCAGGTCCGACTGAATCTGGGCGTCGGTCAGATCGACGCTCTTGTTGATGCTGATATTATCGACCACACCGGTGCTGGCGGTGCCGCGGCCCACGCCATAGCCGGCATTGTCGAGCATGTCCATGTACGAACCGCCGACCAAGGCCGAAAGGTATTGGTCGGTGTTCTTAGCCTGCGTTTGCAGAGCAGAGTTGGCGGCCCAATCGGACCCCAGGTACACGGCCTGGGCCTCGACGTTGGTCAAAAGTGCGCCCCCTTGATACGTCACCGTCAAAAGCTCGCGTGATTCCAACGGCTCGAATCGCCCGGCCGCCGGCTTCCGCCGCCGTGCCTGGCGAGTTGGTTTCCTGTTTGATGCCACCGCCCCCGTTGCGGTTTTCCGCCGCCACAAACCTGAAAATTGACCTTTCACAGGCTGAAAGCTCCGTCTTGGAAAGAGAAATGAAATGCACCACCCCGGGCCGCCGACGGCGTCTCGCAGCCGTCTCCCGTGCACCTCATTTAAGGAAAGTGCTACAAGCGGGTCAAGTAAATTCAATTGAGTTCTAACTTCCGCCTCCGCCAACCCGCAGCCTCGGCGAAACGCGCAAATGTGCCGCGGCCGACTGCCTTCAACTCGTCCGGCCGGCTGACCCAGGATTCTGGGGAGCTTCCTAACCGTGGACGAAAATGCTTGATTCGGCCAACCGGGTAATTATGCTATGCCGCCACAAACGAGGGCGCCACTCCCCAAACAGCAGCCACCCATGCGTTTCCGCCAGTCAACAAAGCCGATTCACGCCAACCGTCAAAAGAAACAAGCCGCGCCCCGCCGACGCCGCGCGCAGCTCAATGTTCGGCGCCTAGGCATTCTGCGGCAAGAAAAACTCGAAGACCGAAACCTGCTGTCGGTCGATTTACTCGGTTCGTTCGCCGGCATGACCATCGACAGCAACACCGGCGGCACGCTCTTCACGCCCCCAGACTCGTGTGGGGCGGCCAGCTCGGGCACGACCTACGTCGAGACCGTCAACCAGCAGGTCACCGTCTACAACAAAACCACCGGGGCGGCAACCGCCACCGACAACTTCAACCATTTTTTGGTCGCCACGGGCGGCCTGCCACGCGCCGATGCCGCGTCGGCCTTGTTCGACCCAAGCATCACCTACGACGATCAAATCGGCCGCTTTATCGTCAGCGACATGGACTACGACTTCGGCGCCGGCCATGTCAGCCGGTTCGACTTCGCCGTCTCGAAATCGTCGGACCCGGCGACCCTGACCGCCGCCGATTGGAACTTCTACCAGATCGACACCAGCGAAAACGACGGCACCGCCCTGGGCACGTTCGACGCCGACTTCCCCGGCAACCTCGGCTGGAACCATGACGCTTTAGTCGTCACCTTCAACATGTTCGCGGCCGACGGCTCCAGCGCGCATGTGCAGGTCGATTCGGTGAGCAGCGCCGACCTGGCCGGCGACGTCAGTCAGGACAACTTGCACATCTACCGTAATGATAATTTCGACGCCCTGAGTCTGCGCCCAGCGGTCATGCACGACTCGAAGGCCGGCGATCCCATGTGGCTCGTCGATCAGGCCGGCAGCTCTACGATCGAAGTCTTCAAGATGACGAACGTGCTGTCCAGCTCCGCCAGCTTTAACGGCACGCAGTTGCCGGTCGATCCTTACACCGACATTCATGCGAGCGGCGTCTATCCCAAGCAGCCGGACGGGACGACGGTGACCATGAACCAAGACTCTCGAATCCAAAAAGTGGCGGAGGCCGGCAACTTGCTGGTGGCGAGCCAGGCGATCAACGTCAGTCCCACGGAAAACGACGCCCGCTGGTATGAAATCGACGTCAGCACCGGCACGCCGGTGGTTAAGCAGCAGGGCAATGTAAGCGGAGGCGACAACACTTACGCCTATTACCCTGCCATCGACATCAACTTGTCGGGCGACATCGGCATGACGTACCTGCGTTCGGGCACCGACACGCCAACCGATTTCATGTCGATGTGGCTGACGGGCCGTGCGCCCAGCGATGTCGCCGGGACGATGGAAACGCCGGTGCTGGTTAAAGCGGGAGCCGCGAATTACAGCGACTCGAACGCCAATGGGCCCCAGGCCGGCGACTTCAGCGGCATCAGCGCCGATGCCGATGGTTCGTTCTTCGCGGCCAGCGAATACGCGACATCGCGCGCGTCCAATAATTGGGGAACGGAGATCGCTCACTTCTCGATCTCGGCCACCAGCCCGCCTCCGAGCGCCGTGTACGTCAGCTCCGCCTGGAACGGATTCAGCAAGGGACAAGTCATCAACGATGCCGACCCGGTCACCCCCGGCAATCAAGGCGCGGTTTTCGGCACGACCGCATTTGCCACGATCGACGCCGCTTTGTCCGCCGTCGCGCCCGGTGGAACTGTGTTTGTCAACAGCGGTGATTACAGCACCGAATCGGTGAGCCTCGCCGACAACGACACTCTGGACCTACTCGGCGACGCCCCAGGCTCGCCCGGCACCGTGACCCTCGGTTCGCTGGCCGGCGCGGCGGGCACGACCGTCGATACCGGAAGCGTGGGCAACCTCGGCAACGCGCTGCGCGAGGGCGGGCTAGCAGCCAGTACGACGTATGCCGGGCTGGTCAGCGGACCGGGGAGCCTGGTCATCGCCGGCGGCAGCTTGACCCTATCCGACAGCAACAACAGCTACGCGGGCGGCACCAATGTCGTTGGCGGCGCGCTGCTGGTCGACGGCGCCGCAGGATCAGGCGCCGTGGTGGTTGGCAGCGGCGCCACGCTGGGAGGTACAGGCGCCATTGCCGGCCCACTGACGGTGAACGCCGGCGGGACGGTGTCGCCCGGCGATCCGGCCACGGGCGCCGGCACGCTGGCCACCGGACCTTTGACGCTCTCGGGCACGTACGCCGCACAGATCGGTGGCGCGACTTCGCCCGGCAAGAATTACGATCAGCTCGATGTGACCGGCGCCTCGACGCTCAGCGGCGGCGGCGTGACGCTCACTCTTGGCTATGCTCCCGCGGCGGGCGATAGCATCGTCCTGATAAGCGGCACGGGCGCGATCGCTGGCCCCGTGTCGGTCAACGGCGCCGTGGTCAATGAAGGCGGTCAAGTGGTCTTGAGCTTCGGCGGTCTCAGTTACGACTTCCAGGTGAGCTATGCCGGCGACAGATTCACGCTGACTCTCGATCCAAGCCCGACCATCAACGTTGACAGCTATTCCACCAGCCTCAACAACATTATCGACCTCTCGGCATCTGGCGGCGACACGATTGTCGCGGTCAACGGCAGCACCATCTTCGACGCGCCGACCGCCGCCCTGACCAGCCTGACCTTCGTCGCGGCGAGCGACAACGACACGTTCAACGTGCATTCGATTGCGGTGCCCACCACGATCAACGGCGGCACGGGCGCCGATACGTTTAACGTGACGGGACCGCTGGCCGCGGCACTGACCATCGCGGGTGGCCAGCACGCGGCCGGCAATGCGCTTGTCGTCACGGCGGTCGCAGGCATGGCCGATGCGCTGACGATAAGACCAACCGCCGCCGATGCGGGGAATGTTTTTGACGCATCGATCGCCGGCGGAGCCGCGTTGGGGTCGGTGGCCTATTCGGGCATCCATGACATTCAACTCGTCGGTCAGGCCGCCGATGGCGACACCGCCAACGTGTTGGCAGCGGCAGGCAAAGATACCACCATCGACTTGGGCGCTCAGACCGTGTCCATAACCGGTTTTGCACCGGTGAGCGTGACGGGATTCGTCACCGTCAACCTCGACGCCGCCGGCGCGGGAGTCAATCTGCTGGACAAGGCAACTGACGATCACCTCACCGTCACGGCCACCGGCCCGACCAGCGGCGCCGCTGCGGCGGCGAGCAGCGGGCAGATCGTCCATTTCACCGCGGCGAGCCACATCGACGTCGATCTTTCCGGTGGCGGCAAAGTGATCGTAAATAGTTCCGACCCGGTCTCGACATTGGCCGCGGATGAGCCGATCCGCACGATCTTTGTGACCGCGTCGGACGGCACAAAGCTGGTTCCGGTTGTTCTGAACCCCGATGTGGCGACGGTGGAACTCGACGGCGGGGCGAACAAGACGACCTTCGTGGTAACGCCCGGCGCTGGCTTGCTGCCGCCAGGCAAGACCGACTCGGTCGGCCAGCCGAACTTTCAGGCGCCCGGCAACCTGGTGGTCGAGGTGGTCGGCGGGGGCGCGGCCTCCGACAGCGCCCTGGTCGTCGCCAATTACGACCCTGCGACCGACAAGTTAAGCCCGCTGGCCAGCGGCATGTTTGCGATCGATGATCGCACATCGGCTACGAGCGGCACGTTGCATCTGTTTCACAACAACGGCTCGGCGGCGAGCGGGCCGGTCCAGTATCCCGATATCGGTTACACGAACGTCGGCAAGGTCGATGTCGAAACGTCGGGTCTCGTGGGCCGCCTGACGACGCAGCAGGCGATCGACTGGATCGTACAATTGTATGCGCAGATCTTGGGGCGCGAGGCGAGTGCCAACGAGGTGTCGTTTTGGTTGAACCTGATCGAGTCGGGCGTTAGCGCTCAAGGAGTAGCCGCCGGGTTTGTCGGCAGCGCAGAATACCGCGCGAACCAGATTAACCTCCTGTATGAGAAATATCTGGGTCGCAAGGCCGATTCCGACGGCCTGGCTTATTGGTCGTCAGCCTGGGGCGCCTACGGCGGCCCCGAACCCGTGGAGGCGGGCATGATCGGCTCGGCGGAGTTCTACGCCACAGCCGCGCGGCTTCATCCGAACTTGTCGCCCGACGCGGCTTGGATCACCGTGCTGTATCAAGACCTGCTCGGCCGCGACCCGGAGCCGCAGGGGCTTCGCGCGTGGGTGGGCTTGCAGTCTCTCAGCCGGCAGAGCGTGGTGCTCAGTTTTGTCACGAGCGACGAATTCCGCTTGGACCTGATCAACAACTTGTTCCAGACGTACCTGGGCCGTCCGGTCGACTCCCCCACCGCATCGGCCATGCTTCACGCCATGCAACAAGGAATGACGCAGGATCAACTGCTCACCCTCATCGTTTCGAGCGACGAATACATCAACCGGGCGACATAGCAAGCCGGCGACACGTTCGCTTGTTCCAGGCCTCCTTGGGGTTCCGCGAGGGGCGGCGCGGCGGCGATCGGCAGTACACAGAACGCCACAGAGGGCGCTCCCCACAGGCCCCATCTGATGGTCGGTCTGGCCCTCGATCTTGACCAGGATTATTGTTCATGTGTACACTATCGGAATGCCCGATCCACCGCTCGCAAAACGCCGTGTTGAAGTCGCGCCTGCGGCGCCCATCGGCGCGTGGGCTCGGCCCGGCTATGCCGAGCTGCACTGCAAAACGAACTTTTCGTTTCTCGAAGGGGCGTCGCATCCCGATGAACTGGTGGCCCAAGCGGCGGCCTTGGGATATCGGGCGTTGGCGGTGACCGATCGCCATAGTTTGGCGGGCGTGGTGCGCGCCCACGCCGCCGCTAAGCAGTCGGGGCTGAAATTATTGATTGGGGCCGAGGTCTGGCCTACCGACTCCGCCGGCGCGGTGCTATTGGCCACCGATCGCGCCGCCTATGGCCGGCTGGCCCGGTTGCTGACGGTCGGCCGCCGCCGCGCCGCCAAAGGCGAGTGTCTGCTGACCTTCGAAGACATCGCCGAGCACGCCGAAGGACTGTTGGCGCTGGTGCTGCCCGACAAGTTCACTTCACGCAGCATTTCTCACGGGTCCACACTAACCCGAAGCGCAAGCGAGGAACAACATGCTCGGCTCGCTTGCGCTTCGGGTTGGTGTGCGGGATTACCCGACTATCGCGACGTGTTTGGCGACCGGGCCTATACAATCGCCGAAATCCATCATGGTCCCGACGACCGCAAATCGCTGGCTCGCCGACTGGAACAAGCCCGCCGTGCCCGGCTGCCGGTGGTCGCGGCCAACGACGTGCGCTATCACGTGCCCGAGCGGCGAGCGTTGGAAGACGTGCTCACCGCGGTCCGGGCGGGCTGCACCGTGACCGAGGCCGGCGAGTTGTTGTTCGCCAACGCCGAGCGC
>DASVHB010000605.1:0-8562 GCA_036379195.1 Pirellulales bacterium | reverse complement strand
TCGGTGTCGGGTCAGGAAAGCAGGAGAACCCCCGAGATCGTTCCAGTCCCCTTGTGTTTCCCCGGCCCCAGACCCCTGAATCCCCAAGCACCCCCCCAGAATTACCGTTGCGGTGGCAATGTGTTGCCAGTGACAGTGGTTGACGCAACACAAAACGGGGTAATGAGTTACCGTTCTCGGGCAATGGGCGCGATTTTTATTTTTGTCAACGCTAATGGTTTTCGACGCAACGCTAACCCCCCGCGCACGAGAGAAGAGAAGATCGCCCTACCCCGCATTGCGCACCTGACCACACGAACCCGAAGCGTAAGCGAGGACGAGAACCCGACTTACCTCGCTTACGCTTCGGGTTGGTATGGGGCGCGATGTTCGGCGGTTCCGGGGGTGGGTGCGCAATGCGCCCTACGCATTGGAGGGAACGCCCTGTGTGGCGTTCCGCGAGGGGGCGGCGCCAGGTCGATCCGCAGAATACGGAACGCCACAGAGGGCGTTCCCTACAGAGGTGGCTGCAAACCCTTTCCTTCACACGGTGTTAGCTCAGCGCCAGCACTCGACCGCCGTCGACCAGCGGCACGGGACGACCCTGGGCGTCGGCGACGCGAGTGTCGGGGTCGATGCCGAGCGCCGAAAGGAGCGTGGCCGCCAGGTCTTCGGGAACCAGCGGATGATCAGCGGGGTGGGCGGCGTGTTTGTCGGAGCGGCCGTAAACCATGCCGCCGCGAATGCCGCCGCCGGCCAACACCGCCGGGAACAGCGTGCTCCAGTGGCCGCGGCCCCAGGCCGATGTGGCGTTCGGGGTGCGTCCCATCTCGCCTACCGCCACGACCAAGGTTTCGTCGAGCAGGCCGCGCGCTTCAAGATCGAGAACGAGCGCGCTAAACGCCTGGTCGAGGCCGGGCAGCAGATGCTTTTTGACATCATCGCTGTGAATATGCGAGTCCCAGCCATAACCATCGGGCGCGTCCCAGGCCACCGTGACAAACCGTGCCCCGGCTTCGATCATGCGGCGAGCCATCAAGGTCGATTGCCCGAATAGGTGCCGGCCATAGCGATCGCGCAGCTCGGCCGGCTCGCTGCGCAGGTCGAGGGCGCGGCGCGTCGTTTCGGAATTGACCAAAGCCAACGCCCGCTCTTGAAACCGCTGATAGCTGGCCGACTCGATCGCGGGCGGACCGGCGGCGTCGAGCATTCGCCGGGCCGCGTCGAACTGATCGAGCAGCGTGCGGCGGCGGTCGAGCCGGTCGAGCGTCAAACTGGCGTCGCTGGCCAGGCCCTTGATGCGAAAGTCGAGTTCGTCGTCGGTGCAGGTGCGGTAATAGGGGTTATCGTTGTCGTCTCGCTTGCGAATGTCGGTGGCCAGGGCGTCGTAGCCGCGGCCGAGCCAGCCGGCATATTGGCCGGGCCGGTCGAGCTTGGTGCTGTAGGTTTGCAAATGCCCCAGGCGGTTGGGCAGATACACATAGCTGGGAATGGGGCGAGGCGGCCCGCCGGCGCGCTGATCGACGTATTCGACGATCGAACCCATGGCGGGCCAGTCTTTGTCGGTGGCGTTGAATCCGCCGCCGATGGGCACATGCCAGGGGTGCCCGGTTTGAATGTAATGCCCGGCCGTGCTGTGATCGTTGTAAGGATGTCCGAGCGTACGCAGCACGCAAAAGCGATCGGAGATCTGGGCCATTTGCGGCAGGTGTTCGCAAATGAGCAGCTCGGGCGTGCGCGAGGCGATGGGGCGGAACGGTCCGCGGATGGCGTCGGGAGCTTGCGGCTTGAGATCGAACGTTTCAAGCTGGCTGGGACCACCGAACAGATAGAGAAAAATAACCGACCGGGCTTTGGGCCTGGCGGAGGGGCGATTGGGCCGTTGCTGTTCGGATTGTTGCTGTTCGGATTGCTGCTGTTCGGATTGCTGTTGGGCGGCGAGCAGCTTGGGCAGCGAGAGGCCCAGCAAGCCGGCGCCGCCGACTTCAAGAAACTGCCGGCGTGAGAGACCGCCGCACACATGAGCGTATGGACCGAGGATTCTGAGCATCTGCGCACCTCAGCGGCCCCTGGGTACACTGTCGGGGCGGCCGCGGCGTGTGGCTGCGAACGCCCGAATGGAAGATGATTCTAGCGAGACGGCGGAGAAACGCCAGACAGAAGACGCAATAACCAACGTGGCCAAGCCTTGTAGGGTGGGGCCGAGCGAAGCGAGTACTACCATAGGCCACATCGACTATTTAACGGCCGCGCCGCCCGAAAGGGGGGACTCGCAAGCTCGTCCCACCCTACATGAAGAATGTTGAAAACCTCAATCATCATCCCCGCCCTCAACGAGGCCGCGCTCGCTGCCAGCGCGGTGCGACGCGCCTGGGAGACACAGCCGCACGAGGTGATCGTGGTCGATGGCGGCAGCGACGATGACACGGTTGCCTTGGCCAGGGAGTCCCGCGCATGCGTTCTCACCAGCCAGCCGGGCCGCGCGACTCAGCAAAATCACGGGGCGCGGCACGCCACCGGCGACGTGCTGCTGTTCCTCCACGTCGATACATGGCTGCCGCCCGACGGGCTGCGGCAGATCGAACGGGCGCTGGCCGACGCCGCGGTCGGCTGCGGAGCGTTTCGGCAGCGGATCGAGGCCGACGGATTTATGTATCGTTTGCTGGAGCGCGGCAACGCCTGGCGCGTGGCGCGCCGGGGCATGCCGTATGGCGACCAGGGCATTTTTATCCGCCGGGCGCTATTCGACGAGCTGGGCGGATTCCCGCAGGTCCGGCTGATGGAAGACGTGTTGCTGATGAAGGGCGTGCGGCGCCGCGCGTGGCCGGTGTTGCTGCCTGGCCCGCTGTTTGTCAGTGCCCGGCGTTGGCAGCGGCACGGCGTGGTGCGCCAGACCGCGCGCAACTGGCTGCTGCTGGCGGCGGCGCGCTGCGGCGTGTCGCCCGATCGGCTGGCCGTGTTTTACGCGCGGCATGACGCAAAGTAACCGAGACGCAACCTGAGAATCTATGAAGAACGATAAGCAAACCGAAGACGATGATCTCCGCGACGAGTATGATGATTCCGTGCTGAAAGGCGGCGTCCGTGGCAAGTACTACGAGCGCTATCAAAAGGGAACGAACTTGGCATTGCTCGCGCCCGACGTTCGCGCTGCGTTTCCGACCGACGAATCGGTCAACGCGGCCCTTCGATCGCTGATGAGCGGAAGGCCATAGCGCGGAGGATTGCTACACAGGGGGTATAAGGTCACGGCACACGGAGTGCGCCTACAACTTTATTCGCCGCCCTCGTCGGCGCCGGCGGCGGCGCCGACGGGCGTTTCGGCTGGCTCCGAGGTCGAACCCTCGAACACCAGTTGGCTGGCCTCGCCCACCTTCTTGACGTCGACGGTGATCGTGTCTTTGCCCTCGAACTCGCCCTTGAGCAGCTCTTCGGACAAGGGATCTTCGACGTAGTTCTCGATCGCCCGGCGCAACGGGCGGGCGCCGAAGTCGGTGTTCGAGCCTTTCTCGATCAGGTAGCCCTTGGCCTCGTCGGTGAGCACCAATTTGATGTTCCGCTCGCCGAGCCGCTCGCGGACCTTTTTCAACTCGATGTCAATCACCCGTTTCAGATCGGTACGCGTCAGATGACGGAACACTACAATATCGTCCAAGCGGTTGAGGAATTCGGGACGGAAGACCCGCTCGATGCGCTCGACCACGCGGTCCTTCATGCTCTCATAAGAGACGTCGTCGCCCTTCTTGACGCGCAGGCCGCCCGCCTTCAGCCGAGTGACCAGATACTTGGCGTCAAGCCGGTCGCCAGTGACGGCGATCCGCCATCGCTTGCCCACTTCGAGCACCGTCACGTTCAGCTCGCCGTCGCCGAGCGTTTCGCCGTTTTTCTGGAACAGCTCTTTCAGCTCCGTCGAGAGCATCTTTTGGTCCAGCTCTTCCTGGAAGCCGCCGTCGATGTCAAACGTCTTGACCGGCGTGGGAATGCCGAAGGTCGATTCGTTCTTGATCGCCTCGGCTCCCGCGTTGGTGGTCATAATGAGAATCGTGTTGCGGAAGTCGACGTTGCGGCCAAAGCTGTCGGTCAGCCGGCCTTCTTCCATGACTTGCAACAGCATGTTGAAGACGTCGGGGTGGGCTTTTTCGATTTCGTCCAAGAGCACCACCGCGTAGGGGCGGCGGCGGATCTTCTCGGTAAGCTGCCCGCCCTCTTCAAAGCCCACATAGCCTGGCGGAGCGCCGATCAGGCGGCTGACATTGTGCTTTTCCATGTACTCGCTCATGTCGATCTGAATGAGCGCGTCTTCGTCGCCAAACATGAACTCGGCCAGGGCTTTGGCCAGCAAGGTTTTGCCCACGCCAGTCGGCCCGGCGAAGATAAAGCAGCCCGTGGGCCGCTTGGGGTCTTTCAGCCCGCTGCGGCTGCGGCGCACCGCCTTGGCGATGCGGTTGATCGCTTCGTCCTGGCTGATGACCCGCTTGTGCAGGTCTTTTTCCATCTCCATCAGGCGCTTCGAGTCTTCGGTGCTCATGCGCGTCAGCGGAATGCCGGTCATCTTCGAGACCACCTCGGCGATGACTTCGTCGTCGACCACGCCGTCGGCCTCGCGCGAACGTTCGCGCCAGTCGCGGGTGATCGAGAGTTTCTTCTTCTTGAGCTTGTCGGCCTGATCGCGCAGGGCCGCCGCCTTCTCGAAATCCTGGTTGGCGACCGCCTCTTCCTTCTCTTTGTTGAGGTGCTCGACCTCTTCGTCGATCTCCTTGAGGTCGGGCGGGCGCGTCATCGCCTTCAGACGCACGCGGGCGCCCGATTCGTCGATGACGTCAATCGCCTTGTCGGGCAGGCAGCGACCGGTGATATAGCGGCTCGAAAGCTCGACCGCCGATTCCAACGCTTTGTCGGTAATCTGCACTCGGTGGTGCGACTCGTACCGGTCGCGCAGACCCTTGAGAATTTCGATGGTCTCGGACTTCGTCGAAGGCTCGACCATGACAAGCTGGAACCGCCGGTCGAGCGCGCTGTCTTTCTCGATGTACTTGCGATACTCGTCGAGCGTGGTGGCGCCGATGCACTGGATTTCGCCGCGGGCCAGGGCGGGCTTGAGCACATTCGAGGCATCGATGGCCCCTTCGGCCCCGCCGGCGCCGACCAAGGTATGCAATTCGTCGATGAACAGAATGGTGTTCTTTGCCCGGCGGACTTCGTTCATCACCGCCTTGATGCGTTCCTCAAACTGGCCGCGGTATTTGGTGCCGGCCACCATCATCGCTAGGTCGAGCACGACGATGCGGCGATCGGAGAGCAGCTCGGGCACGTCGCCATCGACCACGCGCTGGGCGAACCCCTCGACGATGGCTGTTTTGCCGACGCCCGCTTCGCCCAGCAGCACCGGGTTGTTCTTGGTGCGGCGGCAGAGAATCTGAATGGCCCGCTCGATCTCTTTTTCGCGGCCAATGACGGGGTCGAGCTTGCCCTGGCGGGCCAACTCAGTCAGGTCTCGGCCAAAACTGTCCAAAGCCGGGGTTTTCGATTTGCTCGACTTGCCCGACGTCTCGCTTCCACCGCCGCTGCTTGCTCCCACGGGACTGCGTTCTCCTCCTTCGCCACCTTCCATGCCGTGGCCCAGCAGATTCAAAACCTCTTCACGTACCTCCTCCAGTTTCAGGCCCAGGTTCATCAGCACCTGGGCGGCGACTCCTTCTTGCTCGCGCAGCAGGCCGAGCAGAATGTGCTCGGTGCCCACGTAGTTGTGATTCAGATTGCGGGCTTCTTCCATCGAATACTCGATGACTTTTTTGGCCCGCGGCGTCTGCGGCAGCTTGCCCATGGTGACCATGTCGGGACCGCTTTGAACGAGCTTCTCGACCTCGAGGCGGATCTTGCGCAGATCGACATCGAGGTTTTTGAGCACGTTGGCGGCGACACCGCTGCCCTCTTTGATCAGCCCGAGCAGCACGTGCTCGGTGCCGATATATTCATGGTTAAACCGCTGAGCCTCTTGGTTGGCCAATTGCATGACCTTGCGGGCGCGGTCGGTAAATCTTTCGTACATTCCAGGCTTCTCCCTCGGTGCCATTACGCCGCAGACGAAATCGCCGGCGGCACCTGGTTCGTTAGGTTGTGGGTCGTTTGGTGGTTAGTCGTTTGGTGGTTCGTTTCTAGGGTTTCAAACGGCTGGGATGGTGAAGCTTCCACAGCCGCTTGTTCTTCGGCATCGGCCAGCCGCTCGTATTCTTGGGCGATCTCGGCCTCCCAAGCTGCCGCTGCCTCGAGCCGCGTAAGCTGGTCAAGTTGGCCGCGAGCTTCGGAAAACCGCCGGTTGCGCCGCAGCAAGGTTGCCAAGAGCAGCCGAGCTTCAACGTCGCCGGCAGATCTTCGCAGCAGTTCGTGGCAGGTCACTTCCGCTTCGTACCAATTCCCCTTTAAGTATTCCCCTAAAGCCCGCGGAAACAAGTCCTGTTCGTCGCCGCGTGCCGCGGTTTGTTCTCGGCGGGCCATCCAACGCCAGCCGCTGACGGCAGATGCGCACCAAAGTACGCCCACAGCCGTCCAACCGGCAATTTTCAGTCCGGTGTCTAGCCACTCGGTCCAATGCAGGCTGGTCAGTAATAATAGGTTGACAAGGCAAGCGAAGCCGACCGCCAACGCCAGGCCCGACCATTCGCCCGCGATCCACAACTGTGGCAAGCCCGGCCAAAGACTGGAAATTCTCGGCAGGCGCGTGTTCGGCAGGCGCGTTCTCGACAGGCGCTGGGCGGGCGAACCACGCATATGGGTTTCGTTCCTTCGTCTCCCCGGCGGTAGCGTAAGCGTTGTGGCCCGCGCGAGGCAATCCCGTGGCTGCGAATCAATCACTTCCGGCAACACCGTCATTGGTTGCGGAATTCTACGCCTGAAACTAGGCTAAATCAAGCCAAGTAACGATGAGGCTTTGAGTTAGGGCCGTGACTCGCTATCAATTTACTCCCGCTGTCGCTCGGGCCTTCGCCGCCGCCGCCGGCTGGACCAGTGGCGACGATTATGCCGATTTAGAACCGCCTGAATTGCTGCTTGGACTGCTGGATGAGGCCGAATCTCGGGCGGCTGAAATGCTGGCGCGGCACGGCGTCGCCCCAGACGATGTGCGACAGCGGTGGCCCGCGCTGCGCCCGTTGCGTTCGCCGCACAACGGACGTGCCGGCCGTTTTTCGCCGGCGGTGTGCGATATGTTGGGCAATGCAGAAACGCGGCTGGCCGATTTTCCGCGGCCCTTGATACTAGCCACCGAGCATGTGCTGCTGGGGCTGGTGGCCGCGCGGCATGATCTCTCGCAGTGGCTTGTCGAGCGCGGCTTCGACGCCGACACGCTGGCCGATGAGATTTATCGGCGGTATGGCTATCAGCCGGCCGAGGCGGTGGACGGGGCAGAGCGGGTTGAAGTGCGGAACGCGGAGTGCGGAGTGCGGAATGATCTGGTGGCGGCCGAGCGTGCTGAAATGCGGAACGCGGAGTGCGGAGTGCGGAATGATTCAATGGAGTCCGAGCCTGCCCGCGGTAAGCAAATTGAATTGGCGACATGGCGCGTGCTCGATGCCGCGGCCAACCGGGCGCGCGAGGGACTGAGGGTGGTCGAAGATTACGCCCGATTTGTGCTGAACGACGGGCATTTGATGGGCTGCCTGAAAGAGCTCAGACATCGCCTGGCCGCGACGCTCGTGAATCTGCCGGCCGACGAATTGCTGGCGGCGCGCGATACCCTGGCCGACGTGGGAACCGCGGTCGCCTGCGATTCCGAGATGTCGCGGCCCGATTTGCCGAGCGTGGCGACGGCCAACGCCAAGCGGCTGCAAGAGGCGCTGCGGACGCTGGAAGAGTTTGGCAAGGTTGTCGATGCGGCAATGGCCGCCGAGTTGGAGCAACTGCGCTACCGCAGCTATACGCTGGAGCGGGCGCTGGCGACCACCGCCGCCAGCCTGCGGCGTCTGAGCGACGCGCGGCTATACGTGATTGTCGATGGCCGCGAGAGCCTGGCGAGCTTTGAAAGGTTGGTGCAAGCGTTCATTGGCGGCGGCGCCGATTGTATCCAGCTTCGCGACAAGCGGTTGGCCGATCGTGAATTGTTGGTACGCGCTCGGCGGCTGCGAGAGTTGACGCGCCGATCTTCCACGCTGTTTATCATGAACGACCGAGCCGACCTGGCCCGGTTGACCGAGGCCGATGGCGTGCATGTCGGACAAGAAGAGCTGACGGTGAGCGAAGCGCGTTCGATCGTGGGCGCGGACGCGTTGATTGGTGTTTCGACGCATTCGCTCGAACAGGCCCGCCAGGCGGTGCTCGATGGCGCGAACTACATCGGTGTTGGACCGGTGTTCGCTTCGCGAACCAAAGCGTTCGGCGAACAAGCGCTTACCGGCGTCGAGTTGCTCCGCAAGGTGCGGGCCGAGATCGCTCTGCCGGCGTTCGCCATTGGCGGCATCGATCGGCATAATTTGCCACAAGTGCGAGCGGCCGGTTTTGGGCGGATTGCCGTGAGTGCCGCGGTCACCGCCGCGCCCGATCCCGGCCGGGCTGTTGGCGAGCTGCGATCGCTGCTGTCATGACGATGGC
>DASVHB010000604.1:0-3841 GCA_036379195.1 Pirellulales bacterium | reverse complement strand
GAGCTCATCGAGGCGACTCGCCGCTTGAGAATTCCGGAGTTTTCCGGCGACGGAGCCTATCTGGTTCACTACACCGTGAAAGACTTGGTAAGCACACTCGGGAAACCGGATGACGATGCTTCCAACACATTTACCGCGAGGCTGCTCCTGCTCCTCGAAAGTAAGTCGCTCCTCGGAGATGACGTTTACATCGAGGCGATTGCAGACGTCATTGCGTCATACTGGCGAGATTTTGCCGATCACAAAGTTTTATCGTCGCTTGGTGGTTTGACGGTTTCCTAGCAGTTCTAGTTCCTCCGAGAGCTCCTCAGAATTCCATGCACGAGCATTTCATGCGAATGGCCCTGCAAGAAGCGCAACGGGCCTTGGCCGAAGACGAAGTGCCCATCGGCGCGGTCATCGTGCACGAAGAGCGGGTGATCGCGGCGGCCCACAATCAGCGCGAGCAGCTTCGCGATCCCACCGCGCACGCCGAGATGATCGCCATCACTCAGGCGGCTGGGGCGCTGGAGAGCTGGCGACTCGAAGAATGCCTGTTATATGTCACGCTGGAACCTTGCCCGATGTGCGCGGGAGCGATTATTCAGGCCCGCATTCCGTGGGTGATCTATGGGGCGGCCGATCCGAAGGCGGGGGCGGTTCACACGCTTTACCAACTTTTGGCCGATCCGCGTTTGAACCATCGCTGCCAGACCGTCAGCGGCATTCTGGCCGGTCCGTGCGGCGCGCTGCTCAGCCAGTTCTTCCAGCAGAAGCGGGCGCTGGGCAAGAAATAATGCGATCACTCGGCATCGTCGCTGCGCAGCTCGCCGCCGGTGGCCATCGACGTGGTGTTCGAATCGTCTGGATCGTCGGCCAATAGGCCGGCGGTTTCATTCAGCACGGGCGGAAGCTCGCTGGGATGTTGTTCGTAGCTGACCACAAAGGTACACGCTCCCAGCGTCAGCTTGTCGCCGGGCATCAGCACCGCTTCGCTCACGTGAGCCCGATTGACCCGGGTGCCGTTCTTCGAGCCGAGATCGCGCACCACCAGCGTGGCGCTCACGCGGTCGATCTCGCAATGCCGCCGGCTGAGCGTCCGGTCGGACAATCGAATATCGGCCCGAGCGCCGCGGCCCAGCACCACCGGCAGTTTCTCCAACACCACCACCTGCGGCGCCGCGGGATTCAAGCTGATGAGCTTGGCCTTCATGGTGGATCGATTTTGTTTGACGTGATGAACGACGCCCTTTTCGCCGTCGTTGCCGCGAACTGGTGGCCATCTTACCACCCGCACCCTTGACCGCGTAGCCCGGCCTTAGCAAGATGAAAGATTCTGCCCCACCGCCAATCCCGATGGGCGGTTTTTGCCCAGATTTCGCTTGCCCATGTCTGCCTCTAGTTTGTTGCCCGACGCCGCCGGACGTTTCGGCCCTTTTGGCGGACGCTACGTGCCCGAAACCCTTACGCGGGCGTTAGATGAATTGGTTGCCGCCTACGACGCGGCCCGCCGAGACCCGAAGTTTGACGCCGAACTGCGGCAGCTCTGGCAGCACTACGTGGGCCGGCCTTCGCCGCTCTATCACGCCCAGCGGCTCAGCCGCCACTGTGGCGGAGCGCAGATTTACTTTAAGCGAGAAGACCTGAACCACACCGGGGCCCACAAGATCAACAACACGCTCGGACAGGCTCTGCTGACCCTGCGCATGGGCAAGCCGCGGGTGATTGCCGAGACAGGCGCCGGGCAGCATGGCGTGGCCACCGCCACCGCGTGCGCCCACTTCGGCCTCGATTGCGTGGTGTACATGGGCGAGGAAGACATTCGCCGGCAGAAGCTGAACGTGTTCAACATGCGGATGATGGGGGCCGAGGTGCGACCGGTCAGCAGCGGCTCGCGCACGCTGCGCGACGCCATCAACGAAGCCCTACGCGACTGGATGAGCAGCGTCGAGCACACGCACTACATCATCGGTTCGGTTGTCGGCCCACATCCGTTTCCAACCATCGTACGCGATTTCCAGTCGGTCATTGGGCGTGAAACCATCGAACAATGCCGCGGCCAGCTTGGCCGCTTGCCCGACCTGGTGGTGGCCTGTGTGGGCGGCGGCAGCAATGCGGCGGGCATGTTTTACCCGTTCATCGATCTGGACAATGCCGAGTTGGATGGGGTCGAATTGGTTGGCGTCGAGGCGGGCGGGCGGTCATCGCAGCCGGGCGACCATGCCTCGCCGCTGTCGTTCGGTTCGCCCGGGGTGCTGCACGGCAGCTTGAGCTATGTGATGCAAGACGAAGACGGCCAGACGTGCGACGTGCATTCGGTCTCGGCCGGATTGGATTATCCCGGCGTCGGGCCGGAACACAGCTATTGGAAAGACGCCGGCCGCGTGCGCTATGAATCCTGCCGCGACGACGACGCCCTGGCAGCGTTCGACCTGGTGGCCCGCAACGAAGGCATTTTGCCGGCGCTCGAAAGCTCGCACGCGGTGGCCAAAGCGATGGAATTGGCTCGCGGGCTTTCCAAGGAGCAAACGATCGTGGTTTGCCTATCGGGCCGCGGCGATAAAGATGCCTTCGAGGTGGCGCGGTTGCGGGGGGAGACGATCGAATGAAGCCCATGCTAGCCACCCCGCGCTTATGGCACTGTAAGGAACGTGCTCCGTGGCGTTCCGCGGGGGGCGGCGCGACGTATTGTCGCCTTTCGCTCCGCGAAGGTAGCGCTACTTTCGCGGAGCGAACGGCGACTTTCTCACCGTTCGCTAGCAGATGGCTGAGGCAGAGGCTCGCCGATGCCCCGGCGTCCGGATTTTAGATTTTCGATTTTGGATTTTCGATTTGATGTCGGCGATCGACCAACTGTTTCAACGCCTGAAAGCCCAGGGTCAAAAGGCGCTCATGCCGTTTGTCACGGCCGGCGACCCCGATTTGGATTTTACGGCCGAGGTGCTCGCTGAACTGGTTCGCCGTGGGGCGCATCTGTGCGAAGTCGGCATTCCCTACAGCGATCCCATCGCCGATGGTCCTGTGATTCAAGCGTCGTATACGCGGGCTTTGGCCAGGCGAATCAAGCTGGCCGAGATCCTTCAGATGCTGGGGCGGACCGCCCCGCGGCTTTCGGCCCCGCTGGTGACAATGGTCAGCTATGCGATCATCCACCGGCACGGCCTGGCGCGTTACGTCGACGAAGCGCGCGCGGCGGGCCTGGCAGGCGCCATCGTGCCCGACTTGCTGGTCGAAGAATCGGCCGAGTTGGCCGCCGTTTGCCGGGCGGCAGATTTCAGTCTGGTTCAGCTCGTCACGCCCACCACTCCGCGCGAACGAGCATTGCGCATCGCCGAAAGCTCGACCGGTTTTCTCTATTACGTCTCGGTGACCGGCATCACGGGCGAACGCACGGCATTGCCGCAGCAACTGCTCGACAATGTTTCGTGGCTCCGCGAGCAAACCGCCACGCCTATCTGCATCGGCTTTGGCATCAGCCAGCCGGAGCACGTGCGGCTGCTGTCGCCGGTGGCCGACGGGCTGATTGTCGGCTCGGCCATCGTGCGGCGGATTGCCACAGCCGAAACCCGCCCACGGGCGGAAGTGCTCCGCGAGGTGGGGGAGTACATCGGTAGCCTGATCGCCGCACTGTAACACGGCTGTGGTCGTACCTTACAAGAGCTCGCCCGGTTTCTGCGTGGCTGCGCGGGCGACCGCTTCGATGGCGATGGCCGCCACCGCCGAACCATAGTCGAGGTCGATATTCTCCATCGTGTCGTGCGTGTCGTGATAGCCCTTGCGATTGATGTCGTAGTTTTCCATGAAGAGCACCACCGGCACGCCCGCGTCGGAAAAAATCTGCCCGTCGGTATTGTAGAGCGTG
>DASVHB010000603.1:0-3435 GCA_036379195.1 Pirellulales bacterium | reverse complement strand
TGACGTCGGCGGCTCCATTTCGATCGGCACGAAAGCCTTGCGGAGCGCTTCGACGGCCAGAGTTTCCGCCGTCGTGCCTTGGCGGCGAGCTTCGTCGGCTAGCGGACCTTCGATTTCCGGCGGCAATGTGATGGTCATTGCAAATCTCGCGAAAAGTGCGGCCAAAACGTCTTCAATACCAAATCATATCGCAGCCAACAGGAGAATTCAACGCAATAGGGCCAACATGGTAGAATTGATCGGGCGTGCCGGCTTGCGTTCGACCGGGGCATCGCCAAGGCTCTGCCCCAGCCACCGTTGCCAATCGAGAACCATCAGAAAGTATCAAACTAGTGTCCGACATCAAACGCATCTTGGTGACCGGCGGCGCCGGCTTCTTAGGCTCGGAACTCTGCCGGCGGCTCGTCGAACAGGGGCACGACGTAATCTGCCTCGACAACTTTTTCACAAGCCAAAAGTCGAACGTTTCGCATTTGCTCGACCGGCCCAACTTCGAGCTGATTCGGCACGACGTTACGCAACCTATCTGGCTAGAAGTCGACGAGATCTACAACCTGGCTTGCCCGGCCGCGCCGGGACATTACCAGTACAACCCCATCAAAACCATGAAGACGTCGGTGATGGGGGCCATCAACGTGCTGGGCATGGCCAAGCGTTGCCGAGCCAAGGTGTTGCAGGCCTCGACCAGCGAAGTCTATGGCGACCCGGAAATTCATCCGCAGCCGGAAAGCTACCGCGGCTCGGTCAACCCCATCGGCCCGCGCGCCTGCTATGACGAAGGCAAACGCGCCGCCGAAACCCTCTTCTTCGACTATCACCGCATGAACCGCGTGAAGGTGCGCGTGGTGCGCATCTTCAACACCTATGGGCCGGGCATGCACCCCTACGACGGGCGCGTCGTCTCGAACTTCATTCAGCAGGCGTTGGCCGGCAAAGACATCACCATCTATGGCGACGGCCAGCAGACGCGCAGCTTTTGTTACCGCGACGATTTGTTGGAAGGCATGATCCGCATGATGAACGGGCCCGATGACTTCATTGGGCCGGTCAATCTGGGCAATCCTGGCGAATTCACGATCGCGGAGTTGGCCGAGTTGGTGCTGGAGCTGACCGGCTCGAAATCGAAGCTTGTGTACGAGCCGGCGCCGGCGGATGATCCGAAGCAGCGCAAGCCCGTCATCACGCTTGCCCAGCAGCGGCTTGGCTGGCAGCCAACGGTTCCGTTGCGCGAGGGCCTGAAGCATACGATCGACTGGTTCCGGTCGATCGACCTGCGGCACTATCGCCCTCCCACGCCGAACTTTTGAGGTTCGCGGCAGAGACATCCGTGGGATGACCTTCCTAGGTCGTCCGGTTGCCTCTTATCGCTATTCAGGGACGACCTAGGAAGGTCGTCCTACGATTGATGGTGGCCGGGGCAGAGCCTAGGGCGATGCCCCGGCGAATTCCCCCGCCAGCGTGGAACAACGATCCGGGGCATCGGCAAGCCTCTGCCCCGGCCACCCGGGATCGCATATGTCCTAACGAGCGTAATAAGCCGTTCTGGCACCGATGTTGCTTCGCGATCGCGTGGATAAACCGCCTTCATCGATTGCGCGCTCATGTCGCTCACTCAGCTAAAGGAAGCCGCATCCGAAAAGATCGCAACCATGCCGCCCATCCGCGATTACGCACTGGTGGGCGACTGCCACGGAGCGGCACTGGTCTCGCGCGATGCCAGTGTTGATTGGTGCTGCCTGGAGCGATTCGATGCCGATCCCGTCTTCTGCCGCTTGCTCGACCGTCAGCAAGGCGGCTACCTGACAGTTCAGCCCCGCGATGAATTCCAAACCAGCCGCGAGTATTTGCCGAACACCAACCTTCTGCGGACCACGTTCAGCACCGCGTCGGGCAAGGCGGCGGTAATCGATTTCATGCCCGTCGGCCGCAAGCCGGGCGCGAGCGTTCACGACTATATCGGTCTCAGCGCGCCGTTGGCACTGGCGCGGGTGGTCGAGGGCATTGAGGGAAGCGTCGAGTTTGCGATTGAATGCAAACCATCGGTCGAGTTTGCGCGGCGGCCTGCGGTGTTGCGGCAATCGGAGGGCGCCATCGCGGCGGAAAACGGAGTCCATTTTTATTGCGATGTTCCGCTGGAAATCGTCGGCGACACGGCTCGCGGAACCATTCGGCTGCAAGCCGGTCAGCGGCGACACATGCTGCTGGCGGCGCGGCCCTTGGGGCAGTTTTCGTTGCCCGAACGGGTCGACCGATATTTGTCGATCACGCAAGCTTTTTGGGAAGAATGGTCGCGGTATTGCCGATATCAAGGCAAATACGCCGACGAAGTCCTGCGCAGCGCGCTGGCGCTGAAGCTGCTGACCTATGCGCCCAGCGGCGCCATCGCGGCCGCGCCTACGACTTCGCTGCCCGAAGCACTCAGCGGCCAGCGCAACTGGGACTATCGCTTTTGCTGGCTGCGCGACGCCACGTTCTCGCTTTATTCCCTGGCGATGTTGGGCTACACAGGCGAGGCGGGCCGCTTTGGCGATTATTTTCATCGGGTCTGCCGCTCCTCGCACCCGCGCGTGCAGATCATGTACGGCATCGACGGCGAGCGCGAGCTGACCGAGGCCACGCTCGAGCATTTGTCCGGCTACCGCGATAGCCGGCCCGTGCATGTGGGCAACGGCGCCTATACGCAGACGCAGCTTGACGTGTATGGCGAAGTGCTCGACTGGGCGCTGCTGCATGAAACGATCGGCGGCCGACCGGAAGACGACACCTGCCATCTCCTCTCGACCCTGGCCGACTTTGTGGCCGAACATTGGAACGAACCCGGACAGGGCATCTGGGAGATGCGCGGACCGCCGCGGCATCATGTCTTCGGCAAGATCATGAGCTGGGTGGCTATCGACCGGGCGATTCGCATTCTTGGTGAAGACCCGCGGCGTCTGCGCGTGCGAGACGAAATCTTGCAGTCGATCGAGCAACATGGCATCGATCCACAGTCGGGCTGTCTGGTCCAGGCCTATGGCGAGCCGCGGGCCGATGCCTCGCTGCTGCTGGCCGCGGTGGTGGGCATTCCGCTGCGGCGCGAAGTGCTGGTGGCCACCATCGACGAAATCCGCCGCACGCTGGGCCGCGGCGATTTTTTGCTGCGCTACGACGCCGACGACGGCCTGCCCGGCCAGGAGGGAGCGTTCCTGCCGTGCAGCTTTTGGCTGGTCGATGCCCTGCTCATGACCGACCAAGCCGAGGAAGCCCGCGAACTTTTTGAGCGGCTGTTGCCGGCGGCCAACGATGTGGGGCTCTTCTCCGAGGAAATCGATCCTGAATCGGGCGAACTGCTGGGCAACTTTCCGCAAGCCCTCACGCACCTGGCGATGATCCAGAACGCCTCGCATTTCGGCCTGTACGACGCCGGAGGCATGGAATCACTGGCCGGCTCGCACG
>DASVHB010000602.1:0-7437 GCA_036379195.1 Pirellulales bacterium | reverse complement strand
CCACCTCGCCGCCTAAGGCAATCAACTTCACTTCGCGTCCTAGCCGCCAAACCTGCACGGGATACGGATAGCTGGGCTTCAGCGGCTTGCCCGCATCGACCTCGCTCAAAAGCTGCCGGGCACGCGCGGCTTCGTACTTGTTGCCCGAGCCGGCTTGCTGCTGCAACTCTTCGCGCGACGGCAACGGGCCAAAGGGCAGCTCGATCTCGCGGTAACTGGCGGTCAGATTCTCTTCGATCGGTTGCATCGCGCCGTCTAAGACGCGGCCGACCGCTTCGGCCAACTTCCCTCCATATTGCTCGGCCAGCGAAGGCTGGCGGCGCGGTATGGGGTTTTGATCGCCGCCGCAACCGGCCCAGAACAAGGCGGTCGCGCCCGGATGCGATCGTTCCAGAGCAGCCTGCGCGAAGCCGGGATAATCGCCCGACCACTGATAAAAATCGAGCACCGTGGCGTGGCAGGCATAGCCAAACACCACCGCCACCAACTGCCGCTCGGCGTCGCGCACGCTGAGCACCGGCACGTCATAATCGACCGGGCCGGCCAGCAGCCCCCGCTCACGCAGGCCGGGCACGTCGGCCTCTTTGTTGTTGCGGCGGTTCACCGCGAACGTGGCCTGGCCGTTGCCCCATGCCAGGCTGCACGGCGCGATGGCTTCGATGGCCTCGCCCACCACGGCAATCAGCTTTTGTTGGAGCGCGGCGGCGTAAGCATCGACCAGCTTGCGCTGGGCATCGTCGAAGAAAAACATCGGCAGATTTCGACCGACCACCGGCCCGCAGTGCGTGTGCGACACCGCCAGCATGATCTGCGGTTTTGACAAGCCGTATTTCGTTTCGATGGCCTCGCGCACGGCCAGCGACAGATCGCGCGGAATGCCCACCAGGTCCATCGTCACCAGCGCGGCGCGATGCCCCGCGGGGTCTTCGAGCACCAGGGCTTTGGCCCACAGGTCGATCATCGTCCCTTCGGCGGGCCGCGTTCGGGCGGCATAGCCCGACATCCACATCGGCTGCTCGGGCGTGATCTTGGTTTTCGCGGCGCCGGCTTTCCAGCCGTCGGCGGCGGCAGTAAGTGGCGATGTAAGGACGGCGAAAACGGCGACAGACAGCAGCAGCCTCATCGTGGCGTCTCTCGGAAAGTGTACCTTTGCGAACGGCATCGTCTTACAGTAGTCCCAGCCCTTGTGGCCGGCTAGTTGACGCGCCGAATTCGTTGGTAATCCCGGCCCTTGTGGCCGGCCGGTTATTGGTGTGGATTACAACGATTTCAAATACTCGATCAGGTCTGCCCGTTCGGCTTCGGTCAGCTCGCCGGCTCCGGTCACTTGGTCGGGGTTGTGCGGACCGGTGAGCAACTCGTCAAGGCTCTTGGCCCGCCCGTCGTGCAGCAAACGCACTCGCCCGTGTACGCCGACGAGCGATGGCGTGTTGTAGCCGTCGTACGCGTCGCGATTGCTGCCGGTGCCCACGTCGTGAATCTCGCCGTCGGTAAAGTACGGCCCGCGGTGGCAGTTGGCACAGCCGGCCTTTTCGCTTTCAAACACTTGCCGCCCGCGTTCGCCCGCTTCGCTCAACGCGGCCTTGCCGACGCGGTAGGGATTTGGCGGCGCGTCGAGCGACGAAAAATACGCCACCAGCGCCGCCACATCATCGTCGCTTGGGCGGGGGCCTTGCATCGTTTCGCTCAGGCTCTTGCGCATGGCCGCCCCCAAGTCTTGCTGCCAGCCGTGCCAGGTCCACGGCGCCGTGCGAGGAAGATTGCGCAGCGGCAGCACCGTCTTGAACGTGCGGATGCTGCCGTCGTTGAGCGTGTCCATCACGGTGGCGTTGGTGCCGCCGTCGTAGTGGCAACTATGACAGCTATACCATTGATCGAGACTGCGCTGGGCGTCGTAAAAAATCGCCTCGCCGCGGCGAACTAGCGACGGCTCCCGCGGTCCGCCCAACTCGATCGTCTGAATGACCTGCCGCTCGTCGAGATCGACCACCTGCACCGCATTGCTGAGATAGTTGCTCACAAACACACGCCGATCGTCACGTGCGATGCGCAGACCCATCGGTCGCCCGCCCAGCGGAACGCGGTAATATCGTCGGTCGTCGTGGACGAGGCGCGGGTCGATGTGGTCGCCGGGCCCGCCAAAGTCTTGCAATACGAGGCCCTCGGTACGATAGACCAACAGCTCGTGCGTGCCCGAGGCCGAAGCCACCAGCCAAGCTTCGTCGCTGGTCAGGCCGATGCCGTGCGGATCGGCGACGGCCTTGCCGCGTTCGTCGAGCGTCATGGCCTGCCGCCGCGCGGGGCCATCCAGCCGCACTCGGGCGATGCGGCTGCCCAGCACCCAGCCCGCCTGAATATTGCGCGGGTCGATCGGGTTCTGCCGGTAGATCATCCACGGAAAATACACGTATTGCCCGTCGGCGCTGGCCACCATCTGCCCCAGGTTGATTCCCTGCAGCCGTTCTTGAAAGAGCAGCTTGCGGCTGGCGGTATCGACCACCGAGACGCTTTGATCGCCGCTGGTGCCGACGGCCAACCGGCTGCCGTCGGGCGAAAGCGCCAGGTACCGCGGCCAGCGTCCCACTTCGATCTGGTCGATCACTCGTTGCTCGTTAACATCGACCACGGCCACGGCTGCCGCGGCTTCGAGCGCCACATAGGCCAATCGTCCATCGGGCGAAAGCGCCACGCCCACCGGGTGAAAGCCCAACTCGACGGAGCCCGCCGACGCAAGCCTTCCATCCGCCAGATCGAACAGGTCGAGCGTGCCCGAGTAGGCGCCCGTGACAAATACGCGCCGGCCGTCTTTGCTGATGGCAATGGCCGAGGGGTGCCGGCCGCAAGCGAGTTCGTCAGCGACCTTTGCCTGGGTGACGTTCACCAGCGAAATGGTATCAGACGTTTGATTGACCGTAATCAGCCATGCTTCATCGGGCGTGAGCGCCAAATCGACCGGCGACCGATCGCGCAGTTCATCCGCGCGTGCAACGATACACGCTGTCAACACACAGAAGAACGTTCCCAGCAGACTACCGAGTCTCTGCATCGTTGCTCTTTCTCTGACGAAACGGAATTTGAACAGAAGGTAACGAAGTAAACGAAGTGTATTCTGTAGGGAACGCCCTTCATGGTCCTTCATGGGGTTCCGACACAGGTGCGGCGCGACGTCCTACCGCGGTTCGCGGAACGCCACGGAGGGCGTTCCCTACAGGCGTCAAGCGTCGTTCTCTTCTCTTCGTTCTCTTCGTTACCTTCTGTTAAAAATGTCTTCTGTTCATGTCGTTCACCCTTTGGCCAGCGCCGCCCGGGTGCGCTCGACCAACTTATTGTCGGGTTCGCCCGAACCGGGCAGATTAAAAACCCCCGCCGCCAGATAACGGTCGCGCCAGGCTGGCGACACATGCAAATAATCTTCCAACACGGCCGAGCTGAACTTGTAATCGTGAGCATCGTTGCCTTTTAAGAATACCAGCAGCCGGGCGGCGTCGATGAACGGCTTAACGTCGCTCTGCTGCCGGGCGTAGGCCAGCGTCTTGCGGGCGGCCAGCATGCGGTCGCTGCTGATATCGGCAAAGATTTCGCCCAGCGCGCCGCTGTCGGCCGCCGCGGGCGCGGCAGGCTCCAAGGTGCGCACGTCAATATCGGCCACGCGTCCGCGGCCTTCCATCGCCCCGCGAAACAGCGGCAAAAAGGCGGCGTTTTGCAACAACAACAGCCGCTTGGTCTCGTCGTTCTTGCTGGCCGCGAAGGCATAGTGCAGCGCGTTGGTCGAGGTGACCGCGTGCAGACCGACGATGCCCGGCTGCCGCACCAGCAATTCGCCCGATCCCAAAAACATCGCGTCCCAAATGGCCTGCGGGGCGACGTTGCGGTTGAGCATCTCGACCACCTGGTCGCACGCTTGATCGACCGAACTGCCGTGCAGCGTGGCCAGCAGGTCGCGCGTGGCCTGCTCGTCGCCCTGGCCCTGCTGCCATCCTGCGCGGACTTTCTTGAGCCGCTCGAGATTCTGCCGGCCCGGCCGGTCGGCGTCCAGGTCATTCTTCGCCGGGTTTCCGTCTTCGTGCGCTAGCAGCGCATACGCCAGCGAACGCAGCACCGGCTCGGCATGTTGCCAGCCGATGGTGTCGAGCGTGCGCCAGCCGTTGGCCACGAAGATCGCCTTATGCCCGATCGAGCGAAAATCGCGGCAGCCGAAACGGCAGAACAATTCAAAACATTCCGCCGAGGGCACCTGCCGGGCCAAGGCCGCCGCCGCGGCGTCGGCCTTCGCCTCGTCCCAAGAGTTCATCGCTTCGACGAACAAATCTTTGGCGGCCTGCGGCGTGCCGGGCACGGCGGCCTCATCGACCGGTCCCATCGTCCAATCGCCCTGCTGACGGTCTTCGGCCTGGGCGTGCTTGAAATAGTCGAGCGCCCAGAAGATCGGCAGCCAGCGATGTTCGTCGGGCGACGAGATGCTGGCCAGGTGGGCCGAGTTGACCACCAGCACCGCATGAAACTTAAACCCGACGCTGGGCCGCGGCTGCACGTTGCGCACACCGGCCAGCAGCAGCGCCGCCAAGACTTCCTGGTAACTCGTGCCAGCGTGAATCTTTGCCGCCACAGTTTCGAGCAATTCTTCGCGCGGCGTTTCTTCGACGAGTTTGACGAGCGGCTCGATATCGCTGCTTAGCCGTACCGTGCGACTGTCGGGCTGGGCTTCGGCGGCCGAAACCAGCGGCAGCCGTCCCAGAAACCCCAGGTCGCCGAGCGTGGCCAGCGCCCCCGAAGCCAGCGTCGTCTCCAGAAACCGCCTGCGGTGATTCTTTGCGAACATGAGACCCTCCTGATGGAATGAAGGCGTAGTGGGATACCCGCTAGGATACCCGATGCGGCAATGCGATTGCTACCGGGGGTAGAATCTGGCGTGGCCTGGAGGATGACCTTCCTAGGTCGTCCTGGGGGCTGTTTCTGTAGGGAATGGACTCCGTGCCGTTCCGTGCGGGGCAACATACTGCGCGATGGCCTATACGGCGGGAGCCACCACGCTCGCTCCGACAACCGGTGGCGGATGTCTGACGCTCGCCTTGCGACGACCAGGATCCCCGTCATGGGCTGCGGCTATTCGACGCCACGATCCGGGCTTGTCCCGGTCGGGCGATGATTGAACGCTACTTTTTGGCCGCGCCCGCGCCCCCCTCCGCTTCCGCGTTGCGTCCGCTGCCTCCGGCGGCAGACGCAACGCGGAAGCGGGGAATGGATGCAATCATGGGCGCGTTTCTAGCGTTCAATCATCGCTCCGCCGAGACAAGCCCGGCGGTGGCGTTGTTCAGCATCTATCTCGCCTGTCAAAACTGATTAGCGATCGGATTCCGTGCCGATGCCGCGCGCGTCCGGCGCCGCGTCGCCCTGATCCGGCGAGCCATGTTCCGCCACGGTCTAAGCGGCTACTTGGTCGGCCCTCCTGTCGCCTCGTACAGCCGCCACATGCGTTCGACGCTGCGCATGGCGGCGTTCAAGAAGCGGACGTTGCCGGTCGTCGGATCGCGCTTCACCCGTTCTTCGACGGTGGTGACGACGGGCTGGCACCCCGAGCGCATGCGGCTCATGGTGCGGTTCTTGAAGGTTTCAACCTTTTTGCGGCTTTGGGCGTATCCTTCCATCGATTTCACGTACAGCAGTTCGAGCCGCGTGGTGCAGCGGATGCGGATCCGCGCGGCCATCAGGTCGTCGGGATGGCCCGCCAACCAGCGTTCGACCTTGCCGATGATCTGCGTCACTCGCGGCCGCGAAACGTTCAGCCGCTTGGCCAGCGCCGTTTGGCTCGCGAACCCACTGATCCACTGCTCGTAGGCCCAGATTTCTCGGCGCTTGGGCTTGCCGCGTCGGTTTCTCGTCGGTCGAGAGATCTTCTCCGCGGCGGGCTGTTCTTCGGCGGCGGGCGCCGTCTCCGGCAACGGTTCGGTTTCAAGGGCGGTGCTCATGGCGTTACTCCTTCCAAAAAGTGGTGAGATTTTCTCGCTCCCCCGCGCCCCACGGTCCACGCCCCACGCGCCCCGCGCTTACCAGATTTCTGACTTTGCGTTGCGCTGCAACTGGTTGGCGCGTCGTAGTTTCGCGGCGTTTTTCGGCCCTTTTTCTATCGGGGGGGTAAGAACCATTTCGGGGGGCCGTTAAGCGAACCGCTTTCCCCCGGCAGGCAACGGCGTGCCTCTCGCATCGTGTAATTATGTACACTGACCGGCATCGTAGTCATGCGGCCGCAGGTTGTCAATAGTTTGATATCAAATTTTCCATTCTAAACTTTCATTCGCCGCGGATGGCCCCATTTGTGGCCTCGGTCGATCTGATGTCGACCGGCGTCGATATACCCGACTTGGAGTTCATTGTCTTTTTGCGGCCGGTGAAATCGCGCATCCTTTTCGAGCAGATGCTGGGGCGCGGCGAACCAGCGAGGCCGCCATGCCCCAATCGCTCGCCGACGTCCTGATCCATTTGGTCTTCAGCACCAAAAACCGCGTTCCTTTTCTCAAATCGCCCGAGGTGCGCGAACACCTCAACGCCTACATGGTCGGCGCGTTGGCAAACCTCGACTGCCACTCGCTGATCACGCGCTCGGTCGAAGACCACATTCACATCCTTTGCCAACTGTCGCGCACAATGTCGATCGCGCAGTTGGTGAAAGAGATCAAGGCCTCGTCGTCGGCCTGGGTCAAAGACCAGGGACCGGGACTGCACGATTTTCATTGGCAGGCGGGATACGGGGCGTTTTCGGTGAGCCATTCCAACAAGGAGCAGGTGAAGGGATACATTGCGAACCAGGAGGAGCATCATCGCACGCGGACGTATCAGGAAGAGTTCCGGTTGTTGTTGCCGCGTCATGGGATTGAATTCGACGAGCGATATGTTTGGGATTGACCGTTTTATTCGCGGCGCGGGGTTGGGGGCGCCGCCGATCGACGTCCGCGCCGGAACGAATTGCCGCGCCGTCTGGTGCGCCGGGGAATCGCACCCCGTTGGGGTGCCCGGTTTCGGTGCCGCACGTAACCCAGGGCTGCGCTGCGCCCTGGGCTATCGAATTTGGCCCCGTTGGGGCCGGCGGGCTGCGCCCGCCCTTCGTCGCACGCCACCCCACGCCGAAGTCATCGCCGGTGCCATTGGGATCCTTAGCGCAGGGGCTTTTACCCTTAAGGCAGGAGCTCCCGTCCTTAGCGCACGGGCTAGGACGCTTAGCGCAGGGGCTCGGCGGGTTCGCACAGGCACTGCAAGCGCGCGCCAACGTGCGTCAGCACGTCAGCACCGAAGGTGCGTCACTCGATAGCCCAGGGCGCAGCCCTCGTTGTTCTACACATCTTTGGACTGATATTGGTGATACGGGAGCTTTGGTGAAGAATGGTCGGAGAGTGAAGTAGGGCAAAAAGATTAAGCGCGTCAAGGGAGTGACGTCATGATTGC
>DASVHB010000601.1:0-2474 GCA_036379195.1 Pirellulales bacterium | reverse complement strand
AAGGGCAAGGTCAACAAGGGCAAGGTCAACAAGGGCAAGGTCAACAAGGGCAGGGTCAACAAGGGCAGGGTCAACAAGAGCCGACACCATCGGACGCTGCAAAACCGTCTGAGCAGAACTCGTCGGCGAACAACAGTGAGAGCAGCCAGTCGACGGCGGCGCCCAAGCCCGATGAAAGTGCGCAAGCGCCTGCGCGGTTGCCGCAGTTGCCGCGAATGGAATTGGCTGACTGGGTTCGCTGGTTGATCTATGGGCTAATGGCCGCCGCCGCGATTTATGGTTTCCTGCGATATCGCCAGCAGGTGCTCAGCTTTATCCGTCAGCTCTGGCAAGAGCTGCTGGCGATGCTCAACGATTGGTTTGGCGTCAAGCGGTCTGCCGCAGGCGTTGCCGAAGCGGAGTCAGAGCCGGCTCCGCCTCGCCCTTTCGCGGCATTTCGCAATCCGTTCGCGTCGGGCGCCGCCGCGCGGACCTCGCCCGAGCAGTTGGTCCGCTACACCTACGAGGCGTTGGAAGCCTGGGCGTTCGAGCAGGACTTGGCGCGGCGGGCCGAAGAGACGCCGCTGGAGTTCGCCCAGAGCCTGGGCTCTCACTTTCCCGCCTTGGCGGCCGACACGCGCGAGGTGGCGCAACTGTTCGCACGCATTACCTACGCCCGGGCCAGCCTATCGCGCGAGTGTTTGCCGCTGCTCGAACGTTTTTGGCGGCGGCTGCAAACTGATACCGTACCTCTTGGGAGTTCTACAACATGAAAATGTTCGTTGCGGGGCAATGGCTTGATAAGGATGATCGCATCGAGGTAACCAGCCCGTTCGACGGTTCGACCGTCGACACCGTCCCGCGCGGCGACGCCGGCGACGTCGAGGCCGCGGTCGCCGGGGCGGTCGAAGGCGCCGCCCTCATGCGCCGCATGCCCGGTTACGAACGTTTTCAGATTCTCTCGCGGGCCGCCGAGCTGATGCGCGGGCGGGCCGAAGAGCTGGGCCGCACCATCAGCCAGGAAGAAGGCAAAACCTTCGCCGAGGGAAAAACCGAAGCGATGCGCTCGATCGAGACCATGCAGCTTTCGGCCGAAGAGGCCAAGCGCATCGCCGGCGAAGTGTTGCCGCTCGACGGCGCTCCGGGCGCGGCCGGCAAGTTTGGTTTCACACTGCGCGTGCCCTGCGGCATTGTCGTGGCCATCACGCCGTTCAACTTCCCGCTCAATCTGGTGTGCCACAAGGTGGGCCCGGCCTTGGCGGCGGGCAACGCCGTCATCGTCAAGCCGGCCACCGATACGCCGCTGTCGGCCCTGAAGCTGGTCGAGATCCTGCTCGAAGCCGGCCTGCCGCCGCAGGCCATCGCGTGCATCACCGGCTCGGGCGGAAAACTGGGCGACGCGCTGGCCCGCGACTCCCGCGTGCGCAAAATCAGCTTCACCGGCAGCCGCGACGTGGGCGAAAAGCTGTGCCGCGCCGCCGGTTTGAAGCGCGTCACGCTCGAACTCGGCTCGAACAGCCCGCTGATCGTCATGCCCGACGCCGATCTGAACAAAGTGGCCGAGCTGGCCGTGCTCACCGGCTACACCAACGCCGGCCAGGTGTGCATCTCGACGCAGCGGGTGCTGGCGTTCGACGAAGTGTACGGCGACCTGCTCGACGCTCTGCGGCCCAAGGTGGCGGCGCTGAAGTCGGGCGATCCATTCGCGGCCGACGTCAAGATGGGCCCGATGATCCGCGAATCGGACGCGGTGCGCGTGGGCCAATGGATCGACGAAGCCGTGGCCGGCGGCGCCCGTGTGGTGGCCGGCGGCCGGCGCGAGGGCACGCTCTTCGAGCCGACCCTGTTGGCCGACGTGAAGCCCGAGATGCGCATCAGTTGCGATGAATTGTTCGGCCCAGCCGTAGCCGTCAGCCGCGTCACGAATTTGGATCAGGCGATCGCCCTGGCCAACGACACGCGCTACGGCCTGAGCGCCGCCATTTTCACGCAGAACATCGACTGGGCGTTGCGATTTGCGCGGGAGGTCGATTCGGGCAACATCCACATCAACTGGGGGCCGGCCTGGCGCGCCGACCTGATGCCCTACGGCGGGCTGAAAGACAGCGGCTTTGGTAAAGAGGGACCCAAGTACGCCATCGAGCAGATGACCGAGACAAAAACCGTGGTGATTCACTAACGCGCGGTAGCCTCGGCCCTTGTGGCCGGTCCGATTCGTCAACTGGCTAGAGGGTGGGGTCTGTTGGGAACGGACTCCGTGCCGTTCCGTGATCTGCCAATGGGCGTCGTCCGGCTCTAACGTTGTCGTCGATGACAGCGGCGTAGGGTGGGCCGAGCGGAGCGAGTCCCACCATTTGCCGCATACTCATTCCCGCGCCGATTCACCGCCAGAAGGTGGGACTCGCTGCGCTCGGCCCACCCTTTTCTTAGTTGGTCAAGAGGTAGTTGTTAGAACGAACACGGTCCCCGATTTGCGCACCGCGATTGACTGTTTT
>DASVHB010000600.1:0-4592 GCA_036379195.1 Pirellulales bacterium | reverse complement strand
ACGTGGTGATCGACGCCACCGGCACCTATGGCAATCATCGCTGGATGGGCGACGGCGGCATTCCGGCAGTTGGCGAGTTGGCCGAGGCCAGCGACATCGAATACGGGCTGGCCGACATCTTGGGTGAGCGGCGCGAGACGTACGCGGGCCGGCACACGCTTGTGGTCGGCTCCGGGTATTCGGCGGCCACCAGCATCGTGGCATTGGCAGCCTTGGCCGCCGAAGTCGCCGGCACGCAGATCACTTGGGCGACGCGGCGCGCGCATACCAACGGCCAAACCGATCGTAGCCCTCTCGCTCCGCCAGAGGAAAGCGATGCTTGGCCGACGCGGCGCGAGTTTACCGGCGACGGAACGGGGCCGATACGTCTGATTGCCAACGACTCGCTGCCCGAACGCGAGCGCCTGACCCGCGCCGCGAATGCGCTCGCTCAATCGGCCACGATCGACAACCGGCCCGGCACGCTGGTGTCGGTCGTCGAGCGAACCGCCAGCCACCGCCTGCGCGTGCAAATGGCCGGCAAGCACGCGGGCGAAATCGAGGTCGATCGCATCATCGCCAATGTCGGCTACCGGCCAGATAACACCCTGTGGAGTGAGTTGCAAGTGCAGGAGTGTTACGCCACGGGCGCGCCGATGAAGCTGGCCGCGGCGCTGGCGGCGCAAGTGTCGCTCGGCGATCTCGACCCGGCCACTGGGCCGCAGGCTCTCGTCAACCCCGAGCCTGATTTTTATGTGCTGGGCGCGAAGAGCTACGGCCGCGATTCGCGGTTTCTGCTATCTACCGGGCTGAGGCAAATCCGCGAGCTGTTTTCGATCATTGGCGACCGCGCCGAGCTGGATCTGTATGGTTCGTTCAAGCCAACAACCTAAATGACCTTGCACGATCATGGGGAGCCAGCAATCTGTAGGGAACGCCCTCTGTGGCGTTCGGTGTTCCCATGATCGTGCAAGGCCATTTAGGCATCGCGCTGTTGAGCTAAGCCGCCCGGCACAAAACTAGCATTAGCGGCGGCCAGCGCGGATAGGATGATCTCGCGCACACCAGGCCCACGCTGCAATGCCCGGCCACCACTGCCCCGAACCATGTTTCAGGAAAACCTTTGTGAACACCGATTCCCGGATTGGCGTGACCATGCTCACGCACAATCGCCGTCAGGAAGTGTTGCATTCGCTGTGGCAACTGACGGCGCTAGCCGAACGACCTGCAATCGCGCTGGTCGATAATGCATCAACCGATGGCACTGCCGAGGCCGTCGCGGCGGAGTTTCCCGAAGTCAAAATCATTCGTTCCGACCGCAACCTCGGCGCGGCGGGCCGCAACTTGGGATTGCGGCATCTTCAGACGCCCTATGTGGCCATGTGCGACGACGACACCTGGTGGGATCCGGGCGGACTGGGTCGCGCAGCCGATTTATTCGATGCGCATCCGCAGTTGGCTCTCGTCACCGCCCGGGTGCTGGTGGGCCGTGAGGAAACGATCGACCCCACCTGCCTCACCATGCATCGCAGTCCCCTGCCGGCGCAGCCAGGCATGCCGGGTCCGCCGATCTTGGGTTTCTTGGCCGGGGCGTCGGTGGTGCGGCGAGAAGCGTTTTTAGATTGCGGCGGTTTCAGCGAGCGACTCTTTTTGGGCGGCGAAGAGCAATGGGTGGCGGTCGAGTTGGCCGCCCGCGGTTGGTGGATGTGTTATGTGCCTGAACTGGTGGTGCATCATCATCCTTCGCCATGCCGCGAGGTAACTCGGCGGCGTTGGCACGAGGTGCGCAACTCGCTATGGTTTGCCTGGATGCGCCGGCCCATGCCCAGCGCGCTTCGCCGCACCGCCGAGTTGGCCCGCCAGCGGCCGGCGGGCGAGTTTGCGCGGGGCGCGGCGGCGGCGGTCGTCGGTTTGCCGCGCATGCTCGGCCAGCGCCGCATTGTGCCACCCGCGATCGAAGCGGCCTTGCGCCGGCTGGAAGCACGCGATTCGGCGTCGATAGGGAACGCTCTCCGTGGGGTTCCATAAGGCGCCTGCGGCGTTTCCCGGTTTTGACTTTTGCATTTTGCATTTTTACTTTCCTCCTCGCGACGTGCGTTAACACCGTGGGGCATACCGACGTTAGCGGAAAGTCAAAATTCAAAACGCAAAATGCAAAAGTAAAAAGGTAAGAGGATCGCGCAATCATGTTCTATCACCACGGCCTCCGCGGGCGCGACCTGCCCGACAAAACGCTTTGCCTGACCTACGACGACGGACCGGGCGAGAGCGGCGCGGGCCAGCCGGGACCGAACACCACCGAACTGGGCCATTTCTTGCACGACGAAGGCATCGCCGCCACGTTCTTTGTCATGGGCCGGCATGGCGAGCAATTCCCGCACACGTTGGCCCGGCTGCGCGCCTGGGGACATTTGATCGGCAACCACACCTATAGCCATCCGGGCCTGGTCAAGTTCACGCTCGAAGGCGGCGACGCTGCCGGCGAGCTAGAGCGCACGGATGAGGTCATCCGGCCCTATGTCGATAGCGATGTCATCTACTTTCGCCCGCCGTATGGCAACTGGCGCCAGAAGAGCCGCCCCGATGGTCCGGAAGACGCGCCGCGCTCGGTCGTGGCCGAGGCGCTCCACCGCGCTGGGCGGCTGCCCGACTACGTCGGGCCAATTCTGTGGGACATTCTGGCCGAAGATTGGGAATGCTGGCGGCAATGCGTCTCGCCCGCCGAGTGCGCCCGGCGGCATCTGGCGGCCATCGAGCGCGTGGGCCGCGGCATTGTGCTCATGCACGACAGCTCGGAAGAAGACGACGTGCGTCCCCGCAATCGCACTTGCGAGATGACCCAACTCTTGGTGCCCCAACTCAAAGCGCGGGGCTATCGTTTTGTGCGACTCGACGAAGTCCCTCGCGTTCGCAAGGCGGCGGAACACGTTCGACGAAGGGCCGGTGCCTTGACACTCGCCGAATGACAAGGAATCGCCGAAGCCAGATCATGACCGCTCCGGCATCGCGAGTGCGACTTTACGCAGCTTAGCGTTGGGCGCAGGCGAATTTTCAATCAGATCCAATACAAGCAGACTGTCGCGGCGAGTGAGCTTGACTCGTTCGTGTTCTTCGATGAGCGACTGTGCTTCGCGGAGCGCGGCGCGAACGATGAAATCCGTCATGTTGGTCCGTGCCAAGGCGGCGGCGCGCTTGATGACCTCCTTTTCGGCGGCTTGCAGGCGCAGCGCAAGTTGCTTGTTGTCTTCGGCGAGGCGTCGGCGCATGTATTCCGGTTCCCCTTCGGTGTACATGTAAAAAGCTACACCACGATCGGCTGGATTGCGAGCCGGTGTGTCGCAAGATCGCCTTAATTCCAGCCCCATCTGCTTGAGTTGCCCACGGTGCCGCAGTAGGATCGCCTATTGCACCGCGTCATTTCAACGAGAGCCGTCCGATGCGTCGAATCATTGCGGCCAGCGTAGCTCTGCTGTTGTTGTCAATTGCCGGCCCGGCCCACGCCGAGCGAACGATTCGGTTTCCCGACGAATCAGTGGGCAATGTGTCGATCCAGGCGGAGGCGACCGTTGATTTCGGGTATGATACGTGGGGTGGCGCTGAGCGCGACGGTTGGCAAGACCACGGCCCCGCGGCAGGCGAGGTCACCATTCCCGATGGATTCGCCGTCATGCTGGAACTCAGTCCTACGGCGGCAAGCGACCCGAGTTGGCTGGATGACTTGCCGGACGATGCGATCGACATTCTCCGCGCCGACCGTGTGCCCTTTGGCGATGCGGGGTTTGCAAAGCTGTCGCGACTCGTCGGCTTGCGACACCTCTCGATTGGCGATGCCGGCCTCACTTCGTCCATCGCGCATCACCTGCCTCGCCTCCGCCATTTGCGGCACTTGTGGATTGCAGGAAACTCCGAAGTGGGCGATGACGCAATGCCGGCGGTCGCCGCGCTGCCCGAGTTGCAGGCGATCGGCCTTCGCTTCACGGGCGTGACCGATGCCGGGCTGGAGTCGCTCTCGAAAAGCAAAACGCTTCAAGCCGTCTATGCCCTGAACACGCGGATCACCGACGCGGGGTTGGCCGCCCTCACTCGCCTTCCGCACCTGCGGGTGCTCAGTGTGTACGCAGACTACTCCGCAACGGACCTGGAGCTCCGCAGGAAAGAGCCCAACCCCTCGATCACCGACGCCGGATTGGCCCATCTCGCGAATTGCCCGAATTTGGAAAAACTCGATGTCAGCGGCTCGGAACTCACGGACACTGGCCTGGAACGTTTAGTGGCCGATTGTCCGCATTTGCGGGAACTGTTGATCCGCAACACCCCCGTAACCACAAAAGGTTTGCAGTGCCTCGGTTCACTTTCACAACTCGAAGGATTCTGGTGTTACGGCACCTCCATCGACGACTCGGTGGTGGAGCACTTCGGTTCGCTCCACAAGCTCCGTGAAATCGTCGGCAATGTCAGCATAAGCAATGCCGGCGCCGAGAGTCTTGCCGCATTGCCGAGTCTCGAATACTTGTCGCTATCGGGCAAGTGCGACGACGGCTGCATGGACTCGGTCGCCGCCATGCGGTCTCTGAAATATCTTTCGATCCAGAATTCTCGGGTCACCGACGAAG
>DASVHB010000599.1:0-3919 GCA_036379195.1 Pirellulales bacterium | reverse complement strand
GCCTTGAACCCAAAAAAGCACCTGACGACTGACCCGCAATACGAAACTTTACCGACGGCTCTTGCGAGACCGCCGCTGGCGACTGCGCCGCCCGCGGTGCCGCCAAAAGCCGATCGAGGTTCGCTTATTTAAGGACTAGAGACCGCGTAAAATGGCCGGCCAGCTTTTTGATCGCGGCGACATTGTGCATTGCCTTTCGCCTCATGCCGAGGGCGGAGCAAGTCGTCATTATGCGGTCATCGTGGGCGACCCAATCGCGAACACGAGCGGCGATTACATTCTCGTGCAGATCACATCGACCACCTACAGAGGACGAACTGATTACACGATTCGCGATTCAGACCCTGAGTTTGGTTTGACCGGTCTTGCCCATACGAGCACCATTAGGTGTCACAAGGTATTCGTTCTGGCGAACAGCAGGGTTCGGCGAAAAATCGGAGTCGTCGGCCCGAACACAATGGCGGCGATTGAAAACCACATCAAGGCTGCCCTCGCGTTGAGGTAGCGTGACGTCATGGCCAGCTTCTTACCGCGCCGATTTAGCTTCAGGCTACGAAGCCTATTTAGTGTTATTGCCGTTGTTTGCGTGACTCTGGCGCTCTGGCGGACGTACACAACGCCGAATCTCTACATCGAGGCGGTGGGGGAACGCCAGACTAAGTTCATTGGGCGAGTTTTTGTTTGGAACGGGGATGACGTCGAATCCGTTGGGATGGCTGTCTTCTACACATCGCCGCAAGGGAAACGCTCAATTCCAGCACGAGGCATTATCGCAGCAAAGCGAAAATCCTGGGGTGTCTACGAGTTTAGTCAAGAAATTTTTTTTCCGATGAGCGCGAAAGCTCGTTGTGATGTCCGTATCGAAACGGATCTCTTGGCCGCCATGCTGCATGTGCGGCCAGCGCGGATACACTGGTTTAATTTCGGCGACGAAAACCTGCCGGCGTGCCGCGACGAGTCGCTGTTTCCATACCCGGAATTCTATTTAGGCGAGGTACGATGAACATTAAGCACGCAACCGCGCGCCACGCCCGCCGCCAGTTTCTTTGCGACTGCGGCGTCGGACTCGGCAAAATCGCCCTGGCAGGATTGCTCACGGGCGAATTGACCGCGCGGGCCGCGCCGGCGGCCAATCTGCTCTCGCCTCGGCCGCCGCACTTTCCCGCTCGGGCCAAGAGCGTCATTCATCTGTTCATGGCCGGCGCGCCCAGCCAATTGGAAATGTTCGACAACAAGCCAGAGCTTTCCAAACTCGAAGGCAAGCCGCTGCCGCCGTCGATCATCGGCGATCAGCGATATGCCTTCATCCGGCCTGATGCCGCGGTGCTCGGTCCGCGATATAAGTTTGCCCGGCATGGCGAGAGCGGCGCCGAACTGTCGGAAATGCTGCCCGGGCTGGCGGGCGTGGTCGATCACGTCTGCCTGATTCGCTCGATGCACACCGACCAGTTCAACCACGCGCCGGCCCAGATTTTTTTCAACTCGGGGTTTTCGCAGCCGGGCAGGCCCAGCCTCGGCTCGTGGGTGCTGTATGGCCTGGGCTGCGAGACGCAAGAGCTGCCCGCCTTTGTGGTGATGAGCACCGGCAGCGGATTGAGTGGCGGCTCGGCGCTTTGGTCGAGCGGGTTTTTACCCACGGTTTACACCGGCGTTCGCTTTCGCACGCAAGGCGATCCGATTCTCAACGTCTCGAACCCGCCCGGTGTCGATGTCCGCTTGCAGCAAGACACGCTCGATCTGGTCGGCGCGCTCAATCGCCGGCAGCTTGAAGCCGTGGGCGATCCGGAAATTGCCACGCGGATCGCGGCCTTCGAGATGGCCTCGCGGCTGCAAACTTCCGCGCCCGAGCTAACCGACCTGCGCAGCGAGACGCAGGCCACGCTCGATCTGTACGGCGCCGATCCTGCCAAACCGTCGTTCGCCCGGGCTTGCCTGCTGGCCCGGCGGATGGTCGAACGCGGCGTGCGGTTTGTCAATATTTATCACGAAGGCTGGGACGCCCACAGCGACGTGGCGGGCAACGTGCGTGGCAACTGCCAGGCGACCGACCGCGCCTCGGCGGCTTTGGTGGCCGACTTGCAGCAGCGCGGCTTGCTCGACGAGACGCTGGTCGTGTGGGGCGGCGAGTTCGGCCGCACGCCGATGGTCGAGAGCAACGCCGCCCTGGGCCGTTCGCTGGGCCGCGACCATCATCCGCAGGCTTTTACCATTTGGCTGGCCGGCGGCGGCATCAAGCCGGGCGTAACGCTAGGCGCCACCGACGAATTCGGCTTTCACCCGATCGACTCGCCCGTTCACGTCCATGACTTGCAGGCCACCCTCTTGCACTGTCTGGGCCTCGATCACGAGCGGCTGACGTATCATCACGCTGGCCGCGATTTTCGCTTGACCGACGTGTATGGGAACGTGGTGCGGGCAGCGCTGGCGTGAGGCTGGTGGCTGGGACAGAGTGTAACGATGCCCCGGTCAGGCGAGTGCGGGGTGCGCTTTTCGGAGCGCGGAGTTCTCCGACGACGGGACTCGTCGGGCAAGCATCACCGCCAGCATCGCGGTGGGTGAGTCGACAAGAGATTCCAGCAGTGGCGCCCGATCGTTGATAATCAGATGTGACGGCGAGGTATCCGTGCCCCGGGGGACAGCGTATAATTGAGTTGTTCGTAGGCGCTGAGCGAGATCAATATGGACGGCGGAATTGCAATCATCAATTACGGGCGTGGACCGCAGCTCTCCACGAGCCGGGTCACCGTGCAGGATTTGTTTCCATATTTTCAGTTGGGATATTCGAACGAACGAATAATCGGCGAGGCAATGCCGAGTTTGTCTCCCGCCGAAATCGAAGTGGTGCGCCGATACGTCGATGAACACCGTGAAGCGGTACTCGAAGAAGACCGGCGGATTCGGGAGCGGAACGCGACCCGCAAAAACACGCCCGAGGTGGAGGCCATTCTCCGCCGAAATCACCAAAAGGTCATGGAGCGGCTCGAGGCGCTTTCTAACCAATGCGATGAGGCCTCGAATGCTCAAGGGCGTCTTGGCTGACGTCAATATTGAAGGTCACGTTGACTTTCTCATGGCCGTCGCCCAGGCCGCTCCTTGGGAGGGCCTGTGGCGAGAGCTTGGGCTCACTTATGCACGATTTTCGGATGTCGGGCTCGGCCGCAGAGCACCGGATGCCGAGATTTGGCAACTCTGTCAGCGCGAAGAGTGGCTGTTGATAACCGACAACCGGAACCAAGAGGGCGCTGATTCGCTCGAAGCGACGATTCGTTCGCGCAGTGAAATTCATAGTTTGCCGGTACTCACAATCAGCAGCGTGCCACGCCTTCGGCACAGCCGCGAATATGCGGAACGTGTCGTAATTGCGCTGTTCGATATCGTGATCGACGTTGAAAACCTCCGCGGCGCCGGAAGGTTGTATCTACCTTGATTGGCGGGGCCAAAGCACATGGCCGATCATCCCAATGGTATCACGAAGGCGCTTGCCGCGGCCGCGTCCGGCGAGCCGCGGGCTGCCGAACAACTGCTGCCCCTGGTCTATGACGAGCTACGGCGAGTAGCCACTCAGCAACTGGCCCACGAGCGGCCGGATCAGACGCTGCAAGCCACCGCGCTGGTTCATGAAGCGTATCTGCGATTGATCGGCGGCGAAACGTCGTGGGACAATCGTCGTCATTTTTTTGCCGCTGCCGCCGAAGCCATGCGGCGGATTCTCGTCGAACGGGCGCGCCGCAAACGCCGTCTGCGCCATGGCGGCGATCGTCGCCGAGTCGAAATCGAAGCCGACGAACTGCCGATCGAAGAGCCGCCGGTCGATTTGCTGGCGCTCGACGAGGCGCTTGAGCATCTGGCCGCCGAGGATGCCACGAAGGCGGAATTGGTGAAGCTACGTTTCTTTGCCGGATTGAGCGAGCAGGAAGCC
>DASVHB010000598.1:0-2296 GCA_036379195.1 Pirellulales bacterium | reverse complement strand
TGCTTGAACAAGTCGAGCGAGACCGTCTCGGTTGTCATATAATGCCTCCCAGCACCGTGGCTCGGCCCACCCGGCCGATGCCAATGATATACGCCGCCGTCCTTAAGCTTACTTTCCGCTCGACCGACAGTTGCCAAACCTGCTCGAAGGCGTCGGTCAACACCCGGTCGAGTTCTTGCCGCACGCGGCTGATGCCCCACTGATAACGCTGCCGGTTCTGTACCCACTCGAAGTAACTGGCCGTCACGCCGCCCGAGTTGGCCAAAATGTCGGGCAGCACCACCGCGCCACGATCGGCCAGGGCGTCGTCGGCTTCGCAATCGACCGGCGCATTGGCCGCCTCGATAATTACCGGCGCCTTGATCTGGGCGGCGTTCTGCTTGGTAATCACTCCGCCCAGGGCCGCCGGCACCAGCAAATCGACGTCCAACTCCAACAGGGCTTCGTTACTGATCTGCTCGGCCTCTTCGTAGCCGGCCAAGGTACCGCGATGGTCCAAGGCCCACCGGAGCATTTTGGGAATATCGAGTCCCTCGGCGCGGTAATAGCCGCCGGTGACGTCGCTGACGGCCACCACGCGATATTCGGCCTCGTGCAAAAACTTCGCCGCGTGCGACCCGACATTGCCGAAACCCTGAATCGCCACGCTTGTCTGGTTTGGCTTTCGCCCCAGCCGGCTGAGCAGCTTGAACGTGAGAATGCCCACGCCGCGGCCGGTGGCTTCTTCGCGGCCCGGCAGCCCGTGCATTTCGACCGGCTTGCCCGTGACGCAGGCCGGGTTGAAGCCGTGGTACTTGGCGTACTGGTTCATAAACCAGGCCATGATTTTGTCGTTGGTGCCCATGTCGGGGGCGGGAATGTCGATGTCGGGACCAATCAGATCGTGGATGCCATCGACGAATTTTCGCGTGATCAGCTCCAGTTCACGCGGGCTGAGACTTGCAGGATCGACGGCGATGCCTCCCTTGGCGCCGCCGTAGGGAATGTTGACGACCGATGTTTTCCAGGTCATCAGCGCCGCCAGCGAGCGGACTTCATCGAGATCGACATCGGGATGGAACCGCAGCCCCCCCTTCATGGGGCCGCGCGAGTCGTCGTGCTGGACGCGATAGCCGATGAGTGTGGCGATTTCGCCATTGTCGCGCTCGATCGACACCTGCACCTGCACCTCGCGTTTGGGCGTAAGGAGCAAACGCCGGATGTTCTCCGACAGGTCCATCAAGTCGGCGGCACGGTTAAAGTACAGACCTGTCGAGTCGAAGGCTTTCATCCTCAGAATCATATCCCTCTAGAGCGTGCCGCTCAAGGAAAGCTGGGTAAGGGACGAAAGATGCCCGATCGCTGCCGAGCGCGATTTGCCGGTTATAGGGGGCCGGGCGATGGTATGAGCGGCGCGGCTGGCGACCCCGCCCGACCTACGCCTCGGGCCGCAGCAGCGGAAAAAGGATCACGTCGCGGATGGTCTGGCTGCCGGTCAACAGCATCACCAGGCGGTCGATGCCGATGCCCAGTCCGCCCGCCGGCGGCATGCCGTGCCGCAAGGCGCGGATGAAATCGTGGTCCATCTTGGCCATCGAGTCTTCTTCTTTTTGCCCGGCCAACTGCGTGCGGAACAGTTGTTCTTGCAGGTCGGGGTCGTTCAACTCGGTATAGGCGTTGGCCACTTCCATGCCTTGCACGAACAATTCAAACCGCTCGGCCACCGCCAGATTGGTTCGCTTGCGTTTGGTCAACGGGCAAATGCTGGCTGGATAATCGTACACAAATACGGGGCCGGTCAACCGGTCTTCGACCCGCTCTTCAAAGACAAAGCTTTTGATCACGTCGGGGTGTTTGCCCGACGTGTCGAAGCCGATCTCATCGGCCAACTTTTTCACGCGGGCTTCGTCGCCAGGCGAAACGCCGGTGTGCTCCGCGAACAGCTCGTCGTAGGTGCGCCGAGCAAAGGGCGGTGTGAAGTCGATGGTCGCCTCGCCCCAAGACAGTTGAAAGTTCTGCCCGGTGGCGCCGATCGCGTCGACGATCAGTTTTTCGCACAGGTCCATCATGCTCTGATAGTCGCCGTAGGCTTGATAGACCTCGAGCATGGTGAACTCGGGGTTGTGCTTGGGGCTGATGCCTTCGTTGCGATAGACGCGGCCCAGTTCATACACCCTCTCGACGCCGCCCACGAGCAGCCGCTTCAGGTGCAGTTCCAGGGCGATGCGGAGATACAGGTCGAGGTCGAGCGCGTTGTGGTGCGTGACGAACGGCCGGGCCGCGGCGCCACCGGCGATGGCCTGCATCGTCGGCCCTT